>JASHWA010000406.1 GCA_030044325.1 Bryobacteraceae bacterium | reverse complement strand
GACGCGCGCGAAAGTGACCCTTTTTCTGGTTCTTGGAAGCATCTACGTGCTGGCGGTGATCCTGCTCGAATCGATGATTATGCCGCTGTATGTGTACCGTCCGCTGCGCAAGATGCTGGATGCGGACACCGCGACGCAGGCGGGGGATCGCGAGCGCGAATTGATTCCGGCGGAGGAAATTTTCGGGGATGAAATCGGGCAGATCATGCGTTCGCGTAACGCGACGGTCGCGGAGCTGCGGCGTCAGGAAGACGAGCTCGCCGCGGCGCTGCGGCGTCTCGAAGATCAGGATCGACTGGTGAGCCTCGGCCTGCTTTCGGCGAGTGTCGCGCATGAGTTGAATACGCCGCTGGCGGTGTTGAACGGATCGATCGAAAAGCTGATCGAGACGACCGCAGACGCGCACACGCTCGAACGCCTCGAGCGCATGCAGCGCGTCGCGAAAAGACTGCAGCGCATCAGCGAATCGCTGGTCGGGTTTTCAAAAGTCCGAACGCAGCAGATGCAACAGATCGGGGTGCGGCCGCTGATCGACGAAGCGTGGAGCCTGGTGGCGATCGACGAGAAATCGTCGAGCGTCGAGTTTTCGAACGGGGTCGCGGCTGAAGATCGCGTGGTCGGAAATGCGGACCGGCTCGTGCAGGTCTTCGTGAATCTGCTGCGCAACGCGCTGAACGCGATTGAGACGAGCTCGGGAAAAATCAAGGTGCATTCGCGCAGGCAGGGACGCCGCGTGATGATCACGGTGGAAGACAACGGAAAAGGAATTCAGCCGGATATTTTGCCGGATATTTTCGATGCGTTTGTCACCACGCGCCTGGACGCACGGGGAACCGGCTTGGGATTGACGGTCGCGGCGGGAATCGTGACGCAGCACAACGGGACCATCACGGCGAGCAATCGGCCCGAAGGCGGCGCGAAGCTAGAAGTATCGCTTCCGGCGGCGCGAGGGTAGAACCTAATCGAAACGAATCGATCCCACAATAATTCCCCGCTCACGCGGGTCGTTATCGTCCGGCGCGAGCGCGCGGTCGAGCTCGAATTCGATCAGTTCATCGCCTCGAACACTGCGCACCAGCGTCTCTAATCCCGAACGCTCGAACACCGCGGGCGCCAGCGCGCGCCCTCCCGCGCGAATCGACAGATTCAGCGGACGATCGACCGCTTCCGGCGGAATGTACAGATTCAGCGTCACGCGCGAGGGCGCGGCGCCATCGGAAAAGGCGCGAATGGAAAACCAGCGCTCGGTCCAGCGCCATCCGCCATGCTCCACGTCATTCCAACCCGAAACGAGCACCACGTTTGCCAGTCCCCATTCGCTGCGCATCAGGCAAAAGGCGCGCTCGTCATGCTCGATGCTGGTCGCGTCGGAATTGCGGGTGTCGCCGAAGCTGCGAAAATCGCACAGGTTCCAGCGCGTGCGTTTTATGAGCTTGCGCAGCGCGGCTTCCGAAAAAATCCAGAAATTGGTCTCGTCGGCGTTGAGCTCGTCGGAATCGAGCAGGTACGCCGCCGCAGCATTCTCCGGAATCCGCCCCAGCACCGGGAATTTCCGCGCAATTCGCGTGCTTAATATACAATATTCCGAACATTGTGCCAGATTTTCCAGAATATAAAACGGATTTTTGACATGATACAGCGCGCCCAGGAACAGAGTCAGCCCGAAGCGTCTTTCAAACGGCGCAAATTGCGAATCGAGATCCACTTCGCGAACCTCGACGCGTGATTGGAGCTCGCGCTTGAGCGCCCGCACGCCGCGCATCCCGTTATGATTCGGCCCCGGATGGTCGATCGCGACGACTTCGCATCCGAGGCTCTCCAGAAAGAACGCGAGGTCGCCGTCGCCGCAGCCGACGTCGAGCACGCCTTTTTCACGCGCGAGGCGCACATGGTCTTCCGAAAGCATCTCGCGGAGCGGCACGAGATTTGAAAGCGATTCGTAGCGATACCACTCGAAATCGGCGTTTACGCGGCCGCGCGCATCCTTTAATACTTTGGAGAATTCCCGGCCCGCGGCGATCAGATCCATCATCTTTCGCGATTGTAACAACGCCCCTGCGTTGATTGCGCATAGACCGCTCCCTGCTGTCGCGGCTCGGGGAGGAGTGGAGCGCCGACACAGAGCCGCGACCACACGGAGCGGTCAACGCACGCTTCAGGCACTACGCATCTTTCGCGATTGTAACAGCGCGGTGCAATAATGAGGGCGATGCAATCGCGTTACACGGTATCGATCAGGAAAACGCCCGAAGGCTACACCGTCTGGGTCCCCAGCCTGCCCGGGTGCGCATCGCAAGGCGGCACGGAAGCGGAAGCGCTCGAAAACATCCGCGATGCCATCCGCGAGTACCTCTCGGTGGTTGAAGAATTGAACAGCGAAGGTGAAAAGAGGGAAGTCGTCCTAGAAACGTAAATGGGCATCGCCGGAATCGCCCACGTGCGCGCCGCGCGCGCGCTGGAGAAAGCCGGGTTCAGAATAGCCCGTCAGAGCAAACACATCGTGATGACCGACGGCAGGCGGATTGTGACCATCCCGCGGCACGACCCGGTGAACCCGAACACGATGGCGGTTATCGTTCGAGCCGCCGGGCTTACACCCGAAAAATTTCGCGAACTGCTCTGAGGGCGCTCCCTTCTCAACGCGTGCCGTTCGGCGACGGCCATGAACCTTTCGAAAATACGCTTGCGAGGCATCGCGGGTCGTTTGCTATTCAAAGCCTTCCGAGGCCGAGTCGAAGATCGCGTCATACTCGCCAGCGTTCAACCGATTGTGAAACAGCGTCGCCTCTCGTTGTGCCGGCTCAAGAAACTTTCCCGTCCTGAACGCGAAGAACGAGCATGATCCGACGATCACGAATGGCGAAAGCACGAAGAGCCAGAAGCGCCAGCCGCGCCCGGTACTTGACGCTTGGGTTCAGAATCGATTCCATTTCTTCACTCGGCGCGGCGAATTATCTCACAGATGGTGCCCGAAATCTGCGTTGATTCGTTTTGACCCGCGCTTTCGAAAATACGCCCGTTGTTCCCCGCCGTGACCGGCGGGCCTTATCCCAAATCCCGGGCTGGGATCCAACTGCTAAACTGTGAATGGCGATTTATGCGCCTCGGACGACTCCTTCTTGCCAGCTTGACCGCGCTTGCCGCGTACTCCTACGCCCAAGCCGCGCCTCAGCATGCGAGCGCGCATGAATCGTTGCGCATTCTTCAAGCCGTCGTCCCGATGCTTGCGCATGCGGCCGATTCGGCTGCTTCCTCGCCCGTCATCCAAGCCGCGCCGCACGCGGTTTTCGAGCTTCAGGCGCTCCGTGCGACTTCGCTTGCCGGGTCGCTGTTCCTGGTCGCGAGTCTGATCGCGATCGATATCGGCGCGCGCCGGCATCGACGAGTTCTCCTCCGCTGCTGATTGCGCCGCATCCCCGCGGCCCTTGTGTTTTAAAAAATCAGCGCCTAAGCTGGAGGAAAAAATGAACGCTTTTGAAAAAGTTCTCGCCAAGATTTTTGGAACCAAGCACGAGCGTGAAATCAAGAAAATGCGCCCAATGATCGCCGCCATCGGCGATCTGGAGCCGCAGATGCAGGCGCTGTCGAATGAAGATCTGGCCGCGCAGACGGTCAAATTCCGCGAACAGCTCGCGCAGGGCGCCACGCTCGACGATCTGCTCATCCCCGCCTTCGCCACCGTGCGCGAAGCCGGACGCCGCATCCTGAATATGCGGCACTTCGACGTGCAGTTGATCGGCGGAATCGTCCTGCATCGCGGCAAAATCGCCGAGATGAAAACCGGCGAAGGAAAAACGCTGGTCGCGACCCTCCCCGTGTACCTGAACGCGCTCGAAGGCAAGGGCGTGCACGTGGTCACCGTGAACGATTACCTGGCGCACCGAGACTCGGAATGGATGGGCCGGATTTACAAGGCGCTCGGCATGACCGTCGGGGTCATCGTCCACGATCTCGACGATGAAGAGCGGCGCGCCAGCTACAACGCCGACATCACCTACGGCACCAATAACGAATTCGGCTTCGATTACCTGCGCGACAACATGAAATTCCGCATCGCCGACTGCGTGCAGCGCAACATCCCCCCGATCTCCGTGCCGAGCGCCGACGCCAGGGGCACTCAGCTTAAGGTGTTTAACTACGCCATCGTCGATGAAGTCGATTCGATTTTGATCGACGAAGCCCGCACCCCGCTGATCATTTCCGGACCGAGCGAGGAATCCACCGACAAATATTACAAGATCAACCGCATCATCCCGCGCCTGGTGCGCGGCGAAGTGATCGAAGGCAAAGAGCCCGGCCAGACCTACACCACCGGCGATTACACCGTCGATGAAAAGCACCGCAGCGTCGGCTTGACCGAGGAAGGCTCCATCAAGGTTGAGAAGCTGCTCGGCATCAGCAATATGTATGACGCGATCAATATGGAGATCAATCATCACGTGCAGCAGGGGCTCAAGGCGCACGTGCTGTTCCATCGCGATCGCGATTACGTGATCAAGGATGACGAAGTGATCATCGTCGACGAGTTCACCGGCCGCCTGATGCCCGGCCGGCGTTGGTCCGACGGTCTGCACCAGGCCGTCGAAGCCAAGGAAGGCGTCAAGATCCAGCGCGAAAACCAGACGCTCGCCACCATAACGTTCCAGAATTATTTCCGAATGTACAAAAAGCTCGCCGGAATGACGGGCACCGCCGACACCGAAGCTGCCGAGTTCAGCAAGATCTACGATCTGGACGTCACCATCATTCCCACCAATCGCCCGCTGCGCCGCGCTGAGTTCGACGACGTCGTGTACCGCACGGAAGAAGAAAAATTCCGCAACGCCGCCAAGGAGATCAAGGAGCGGCACGACAACGGCCAGCCGATTCTGGTCGGCACCGTTTCCGTGGAAAAGTCGGAAAAATTGTCGGGAATTTTAAAGCGCATGGGCGTCAAGCACGAGGTTCTGAACGCCAAGAATCACGAGCGCGAAGCCATCATCGTCGCTCAGGCCGGGCGCAAGAACGGGGTCACCGTCTCCACCAACATGGCCGGCCGCGGCACCGACATTCTGCTGGGAGGAAATCCGGAGTTTTCCGCCAAGGAATTTCTGCGCAAGCAGAATAAGGACCCCGATTACATGCAGACCTGCGCGGTCGGCACCGCGGAGCGCGCCGAATGGGACCAGGTCTATACAAAATTCAAAGACGACTGGCAGGGCGACCACGACGAAGTGGTTGAACTCGGCGGATTGCACATTGTCGGCACCGAACGCCACGAATCCCGGCGCATCGACAACCAGCTTCGCGGACGTTCCGGCCGCCAGGGCGACCCGGGCAGCGCGCGCTTCTATCTTTCGCTGCAGGATGACCTGATGCGCATCTTCGGCGGCCCGCGTATGCAGAATATGATGCTCAAGCTCGGCATGGAAGAGGATGTGCCCATCGAGGCCAAGATGATCACCAAGAGCATCGCCCGGGCGCAAAAGGCCGTCGAGGCGCAGAACTTCGCGTCGCGCAAACACATCCTCGAATACGACGACGTCATGAACAAACAGCGCCAGGCGGTCTACGGAATGCGCCGCGCGCTGCTCGAAGGCCAGGATCAGAAGGAGCGCATCCTCGAAATCATCGCCGGCATTCTCGCCACCTTCATCGACGCGCGACTGCCCGAGCGCACGCATCCCAGCCAGTGGGACTGGAACGGCCTCGAAACCGATATCCTCACCCAGTTCGGCGTGAAAATCCGCCGCGAGGATCTGGAAAATCTCGACCGGCGTCAGATCGAGCAGGACATCAACGACCAGCTCGTCAAGAAATACGAAGAAAAAGAAGCCATGATCGGCACGGAATTGATGCGCGAAACCGAGCGCATGATCATGCTCAACGTCATCGACAACCAGTGGAAGGATCACCTGCTGTCGATGGACCACCTGAAGGAGGGCATCGGCCTGCGCGGCTACGGCCAGAAAGATCCGCTGGTCGAGTACAAGAAGGAATCCTACGTCCTGTTCACCGACATGATGGACCGCATCGAGGACGAGACCTCGCGCTGGCTGTTCTTCATGCAGCGCGTCGAAGAACCTCAGCAGCAGGTCCCCCATCCGGAGCTGTGGGAGGACGAAGAGGAGCCGGAGGAAGGTGGCGAGCCGGTCGCCGTGGCGTCGCCGGCGGTCAATCCCGCCGCGCAGAATTCGGTGATGGACCTGACGCGCAATATCCAGCGCAAGAAGGAAAAGGAGCTGGCCGCGCTGCAATTCACCGGCGGGGAAGCGTCGTCCAAGCCCAACCAGCCGGTGATCGCCAAGAAAACCGTCGGCCGGAACGACCCCTGTCCGTGCGGAAGCGGGAAAAAGTACAAAAAATGCTGCGGAGCTGCCTAATATTATTGGCGATCGGTGTGTCCGCAAGGGCGGCAATTTTCCCCGATTCGCTCAAGAATTATCAAAAAGGCGCCGTCAAAACCATCCTGACGCCGGACACCGCGCTGCTCAACGAGTACGGACTGGATGCGGTCGAGCAAGCCGCGTATCACGATGGCCCAAAACCGTTTAACGCCACCGCTTGGCGCTTCCACGACACCACCGGCGCCATGGCGTTCTTCGAATCCGTGCGCCCCGCCGGAGCGAAGCCGGATAAGATCACCAATCTGGCCGTGCGAACTTCGGACGGCGTGATCTTCGCTTACGCCAACTATGTCTTCGAAATCACCGGCAACCTTCCCGCTCCCGACGTTTTCACCGAACTTTACGATCATCTTCCCAAATTGGAACAGTCGCCCCTTCCGGCGCTGCTCGGCAACCTGCCCCCGGATGGCCTGATTCCCAACTCCCAGCGCTACATCGTGGGTCCGGTTTCGCTCGACCATTTCGACCCGAAGATCGCGCCGTCAGTCGCCGCGTTCCATTTGGGAACCGAGGCGATCACCGGCAAGTACCAGACAAGAAAGGGACTTCTTACGCTCGGCATCTTCGACTTCCCGACCCCCAATCTGGCGCGAGATCGCATCCAGGAATTCCAGAAGATCCCGGGAGCCATCGCTAAACGGGCAGGTCCCCTGGTCGCGGTGACCGTCGATCCGCCTGATGCCGATGCCGCCGAGCGCGTGCTCTCCGAAGTGCATTACGAAACGAATATCACGCTGAATGAACAGGTTCCGGTGAACGACACGATCCCGAAGATCAAATTCATTCTGAACGTGTTTATCTTCTCCGGGCTTTTGATCGTCCTATGCCTGGTTGCGGGCTTGGCTTATGGCGGCTTCCGGGTGCTGATGCGCAAGATGAATCGCGGCGAGGACCCGGATGCCATGATCACCTTGCATCTGGGCAAATAAGCCTCCCAGATCTGGAATGTTAGACCGGAAACGCGGGGCCACGGGGCGGGCCCGGCGCGGGTTTTCCGCCGCGGGCGAAGATCCAGGGCAAATGAAAATCTCATTCAACTACATTGAGTTAGAGCGAACATTCCATGCGCCAGTTTTTTCCTTGACATCATCTGCCGCACGCCCTAATATCCAATCACACAGGTTTTGACGGTTGCGATGCCGTCGAATCTGATTCTCCCATGTACATCACCCTGCTAATACCAGGGAATGCGTAAATGCTCACCTTCGGGTGAGCATTTTCGTTTCTGGCGCGGGTGTGATACCATCCGTTTGAGCAGACCGCGGAGAGGTGGCTGAGTGGTCGAAAGCAGCGGTTTGCTAAACCGTCGTAGGGCCTTAAAGCTCTACCGGGGGTTCGAATCCCCCCCTCTCCGCCACTCTCTTGCGGGCCGCGCGAATGCTGGCCAGGATCATCATTTGTTCGGTGAGGTCGAGCTCGTAAATTCCGGCCGCAATGGCCCGCGCGCGTGCGACCGCTTCGCTCGATTCCCGCGCCACGCGCTCCAGCGCCGGTTCGGGTTCGTAGGTGATCGCCTGGGCCGCCGGATTCTTTCCTACGCGCCATTAGATACATTGCTCGCACATTTTGTTTCATCCAAAGCCCCGAATAAGTGTTTGCTTGGGTAGGTAAATATCTGGAAAGGGCCTGGAA
>JASHWA010000405.1 GCA_030044325.1 Bryobacteraceae bacterium | reverse complement strand
GAGGGGTTTTGATGTGAGATTGAGCTCGCGCGGAGGGACGATATCTTCGTCGAAAGTGTAGATCGCGCGAAAGTCGCCCAGGTGCCAGTAGAATTCGGCGCCGGAGGATTTGACGCCCTGGGCGATGGCGGGCATAACGATGTCGCCGCAGTTACGGGAGTCGCCGGAGACCGCGAATTTCCATTGGGCGGAGGCGAGAGTGGGGATGAGGAGCGCGAGAGCGCGGAGTTTCACCTCATGAGTGTAGCTAATTGCTCAGGCGAGTTCTTCCATGGCTAGGCGAACGCTGCAACGAACCAGGAGGCGGATGAGTTCCCCGAGATCCAGAAACTCGCATGGGGCGGAAATGTCCCCGCCGACAAAGAGAGGGCGAGGTGCCGCAACAGGGATATCTGCCTCGATGCGGAGCACCGCTGGGAAGGACCGAACCGCAGCACGCACAAATTCCTCCTCGAACTGGCGGATGCTCTTAACCCCGGACGCGCGATAGGCGGGCCAATCGGATTTTTTTCGTGAGCGGATGTCCAGGCCGGGCTCGCGACGAAACCGCAGCAGAGCCTCCCAGACGCATTGCCCGAGCAAACTCGGATCAGAATCGGAAGGAATCGAGAGCGGATCGTCTTGCTCGACGTACAAACCTTTTGTTACAACGACATTCGCGCAGACGACTGCCGTGCGGGGGCCGACGAACACGGTCGCACGTGGGCCCTCGCCCGTCGCCGCTGCGACAGCGCCCAGCGCGGGCACCGGAAACTGGACGAAATCGCGATTGCGGATCACGCCATTATGCCGGAAGCCGCTCCGCGCTACTCTTCTGGCGCTTCGCCTTCTTCGTGCTGGCCTTCGCGCATTGCTTGTAAACGCTCTTCTTTGCGCTTGGCTCGTTCGGCGGCGCGCTTGACCAGTTCCGAACCGACCAGTTCGAGCATGGCCTGCTCCGCGCCGTCGCCTTTGCGATTTCCCAGACGCGTCAGCCGAACGTAGCCGCCTTCGCGCTGGCCGAATCGGGTGCCCAACTTGTCGAACAATTTTTGGACCGCGGCCGGCGTTTCGAGCATTGCGGCGGCCTGGCGGCGCGTGTGCAGCGTGTCGCGCTTGGCGAGCGTGATCACTTTTTCGACCAGCGGCCGCACGGCTTTGGCTTTCGCGACCGTGGTCACGATGCGCTCATTTTCGATCACGCTGGTGATCAGCCCCTTGAACAGCGCCTTGCGCGCACCGATGTTGCGCTTGAGCTTGTAGCCCGCTACCTTGTGCCTCATGGTTCACTCAGCCGACGGGCTGATCTCCTCATCTTCGTTTTCGTCGTCGTTCATGCCGAGGTCTTCTTCCTGCTCCCTGACGCCGCCGCCGACCGGACCCGCTCCCAGCACCGCGGGCGTTCCCGCGGGCGAAACCAGGCGGCCCTGCGAATCGAACTTCATGCCGAACGTCAGGCCCAAACCGGAGAGAATTTCCTTGATCTCGTTGAGCGATTTGCGGCCGAAATTCTTGGTGCGCAGCATCTCGGCTTCGGTCTTCTGCACCAGGTCACCGATGGTCTGGATGTTGGCGTTCTTGAGGCAATTGTAGGAACGGACGCTCAATTCGAGCTCTTCGACGCTGCGGTTGAGCACCTCGTTCATCTGGCTCAGCGCGCGCTCGCCCGGCTCCTCGACCGATTCGGGCAGCTCTTCGAAGTTGATGAAGATCGCCATGTGGTCTTTGAGGAGCTTGGCGGCCTGGCCGATCGCGTCGGCCGGAGAAATCGCGCCGTTGGTCCAGACTTCGATGGTCAGCTTGTCGTAATCGGTCATCTGGCCGAGGCGCGCGGCCTCCACGCTGAAGTTGACCTTACGAACCGGCGAGTGAACCGAATCGATCGGAATGTAGCCGACCGGGAGATCCTCGTCGTTATTGCGGTCCGCGGCGACGTAGCCGCGGCCGGATTTGAGCCGCATCTCGATCGACAGCTTTCCGCCCGGGCTCACCGTGGCGATATGCATGTTGCGGTCGAGCACCTCGACGTCGGCATCGGTTTCGATCTGGCCGCTCATCACTTCACCCGCCGAATCCGCGCGCAGGCGCACCGTGCGCGTGCCTTCTCCGATCATCTTGAAGGGAACTTGCTTCAGGTTGAGGATGATGTCGGTGGCGTCCTCGACGACGCCCGGGATGGGGCTGAACTCGTGCGCGACGCCTTCGATGCGCACCGCGGTGATCGCCGCGCCTTCAATCGAGCTCAGCAGCACGCGGCGCAGGCCGGTGCCGATGGTGGACCCGAATCCGCGCTCGAAGGGTTGAGCGGTGAACATGCCGTAGCGTTCGTTGAGAGTTTCGGTGTTGGCGACAAGCCGTTTGGGTTTTTGAAATCCTTTAAACATAAATTCTTCGGCTCCTTAATCTTGAACCGCGCAAGACGCTCGAAAACGCTTTGCGCTCCTCTATTTCGAATACAACTCGACAATAAGCTGCTCGTTCAACTGGATCTGCACCAGGTCCTCGCGCTTGGGCTGGCCGAGGACGCGCGCTTTAAGATTTTCGCGATCCACTTCGAGCCAGTTGGGGCTGGGCGCGTGGGCCGTGGCGTCGCGCGCGTGCAGGATGGTCGGGTTGTTTTTGCTTTTCTCGGCGACTTCGATCACGTCGTTGGGCTTCACTTCAAAAGACGGGATATCGACGCGTCGTCCGTTCACGTGGATGTGGCCGTGGCGGACGAGCTGGCGAGCCTGCGCGCGCGAAGTTCCGAATCCCATGCGGTAAATCGTATTATCCAGGCGCCGCTCCAGGCTGTTGAGCAGGTGCTCGCCGGTGACGCCTTTTTTGACCAGCGCCTTTTCATACAGATTGCGGAACTGGCCTTCGAGAAGCTGGTAATAATGCCGCGCCTTCTGCTTCTCGCGAAGCTGGAGGCCGTAGCCCACCAGTTTCGGTTTGCGGTCCTTTCCATGCTGCCCGGGGGCGAAATTGCGTTTTTCGATCGCGCATTTTTCCGTGTGACAGCGCTCGCCTTTCAAAAACAGTTTCATTCCCTCGCGCCGGCATTGCCGGCAGACGGGACCGATGTATCGTGCCAA
>JASHWA010000404.1 GCA_030044325.1 Bryobacteraceae bacterium | reverse complement strand
GCTGATCGCGGGGCCTTGTTTCTCGGTAAGCGAAACCGCGAGTTCCACGGCCAGCAATCCGAACAGCGTGGTGAACTTGATGATGGGGTTCAGGGCGACCGAGGAGGTATCCTTGAACGGATCGCCGACCGTATCGCCCACCACCGTGGCATCGTGCAGGGGCGTGCCCTTCGCCTTGAGAGCCACTTCGACGACCTTCTTGGCGTTGTCCCATGCGCCGCCCGCGTTGGCCATGAAAATGGCCTGGTACAAGCCGAACAGCGCGATCGAAATCAGGTAGCCGATGAAGAAATACGGCTCGAAAAACGCGAAAGCGAGGGTCGCGAAAAAGACGGTCAAAAAGATGTTGAACATGCCCTTTTGCGCATACTGCGTGCAGATTTCCACCACGCGCTTGGAATCGGTGACCGACGCCTTGGTGGCGCCTTCGAGCTTGATGTTGGCCTTGATGAACTCGACGGCGCGATATGCGCCGGTGGTTACGGCCTGCGTCGATGCGCCGGTGAACCAGTAGATCACCGCGCCGCCGGTGATCAGGCCGAGCAGGAAGGGCGGATGCAGAATCGAGAGATTCGAAAGCAGCTCGGTTTTCAAGCCCTGGGTGAGCGAAACGATGATGGAGAAAATCATGGTGGTGGCGCCGACTACCGCGGTTCCGATCAGCACGGGTTTCGCCGTCGCTTTAAAGGTGTTGCCGGCGCCGTCGTTCTCTTCGAGATGATGCTTTGCTTTTTCGAAATCGACGTCGAAGCCGTATTTTTCCTTGAGGCTCTTGCGGATTCCGGGAACGTCCTCGATCAGGCTCAACTCGTAAACCGACTGCGCGTTGTCGGTCACCGGGCCATAGGAATCGACGGCGATGGTAACGGGGCCCATGCCCAAGAATCCGAAAGCGACGAGGCCGAAGGCGAAAACCGCGGGCACCTGCATCATGGTGTCGAGGCCTTGGGTGCTGACGCCATAACCGATCGCCATGAGCGCCATCATCGAAAGCCCCAGCCAGAATGCGCTGAAATTCCCGGCGACGAAACCGGAAAGAATGTTCAGAGACGCGCCGCCTTCCCGCGAGGAAGTGACGACTTCGCGAACGTGGCGCGAGTCCATGGAGGTGAACACCTTGACCAGCTCCGGAATGATCGCGCCGGCGAGCGTTCCGCAGGTGATGATGCTTGAAAGCTTCCACCACATGGTGGAATCGCCGGCGATATCGGGGATCATCAGGTAGGACACGAGGTAGGTGAGACCGATCGAAATGAACGAAGTCAGCCATACCAGCGACGTGAGCGGCGCTTCGTAGTTCATCTTGTCGGCGTTCTGATAGCGCGCCTTGGCGATGGCGCTGTTGAGGAAATAGGAAAGCCCGCTCGCGATGATCATCATCACGCGCATGGCGAAAATCCATATCAGCAGCTCGACCTTGGTGAGATCGTTATTCACGGCCAGCAGAATGAAAGCGATCAGCGCCACGCCGGTGACGCCGTAGGTTTCAAAACCGTCGGCCGAGGGGCCCACCGAATCGCCCGCGTTGTCGCCGGTGCAATCCGCGATCACGCCGGGGTTGCGGGCGTCGTCTTCTTTGATCTTGAAAACGATCTTCATCAGGTCCGCGCCGATATCGGCGATCTTGGTGAAGATTCCGCCGGCCACGCGCAGCGCCGCGGCGCCCAGCGATTCGCCGATGGCGAACCCGATGAAGCAGGGGCCGGCGTATTCGCCGGGGATAAATAAAAGGATGCACAGCATCAGGAACAGCTCGACCGAGATCAGCAGCATTCCGATGCTCATGCCGGCCTGAAGCGGGATGTTATAGCAGGGGTACGGTTTGCCGCGCAGGCTGGCGAAGGCGGTGCGCGAGTTGGCGAACGTGTTCACTCGAATTCCGAACCAGGCGACCCCGTAGCTTCCGCAGATACCCAGCACGCTGAAGGCGAGGATGATCATCACGTGCAGCGCCGGCGTCGCCGTGAGCACGCCGAAATACAGAACGATCACCGCGCCGATGAAAACCTCCAGGATCACCAGGAACTTGCCCTGCGTGGTCAGGTACGTCTTGCAGGTTTCATAAATCAGCTCGGAGATTTCGAGCATGGATTCGTGAACCGGCAGGTTGCGCAGGTGCGTGTACATGGCGATGCCGAACGCGAAGCCGAGCGCGCACACGCCCAGACCGAAGTACAGCAGCGTGGGACCGGCGATTCCGTTCAGGAACAGCGCGGTGTGCAAATCGGGAAGTTTCAATTGCGCTTCGCCGCCTTGGGCGAACAGCGGCGTGCATCCGCCGGCGGCCAGCAGAACGAGCAATAAGACGGGGAACGCGCGCTTGAAAGCGGCACCAGCCGCAGCGGACAGGGCGCTGAGTTGCATTCCGAAAAAGCCTCCAGTTGAATCGTTAGCTCTTGGCCGCACAATGTCTCGCGGCGGGTTCAAATCTGAAGACCGCGCGAACGCGTTGTACGCTTCTAGAGAGAAAGCCGGCTCGTCGTGCTCGAAGGCATCCCAGCACGGCCTTTAGCCTAGGATACCGGAGCGAAAACGCGTTCGCAACGTCCGGTAGTGCCTGAAATTTGCGTTGCTTTCATTTTTCGGACGCTCGGCCGTGACCCCCGGCCTCACGGCCAGGGCTTGCCGATCGCTACTGCGAGCCCCGCCGGTCAGGGCCGGGTGAAATGCCGAACCGATCCACTACTCCACGTCCCGCGCGGGAGCGCCCCGGAGCCGATTCAGGCCGATGCGGAACGCGACGGGCGGAAATAGCGGGCGGCGCCGGGCCGGAACAGAATCCAGGCGATCGCCGCGCAGAACAGTGCGTGAACCGCGAACTGCCGCCACTGGTTCAACGCGCTGATCGCCACATGAAACCCGATCCAGGCGAGCGCGAGCCATCGCGCCCAATTCGACCCGCGCAGCAGAAATACGCCGGAGGC
>JASHWA010000403.1 GCA_030044325.1 Bryobacteraceae bacterium | reverse complement strand
GATGGCGAAGCTGAACATCGCCGAGCGCCGCTTGCCGCAGGACGGGCGCATCAAAATCAAGACGCTGGGGCGGGAAGTGGACCTGCGCGTTTCGACGCTCCCGACGCTGTACGGCGAATCGGTGGTGATGCGGCTGCTCGATCGTTCGGCCGGCGATTTCTACGATCTCGAACGATTGGGATTCGACAAGCACATGCTCTCGCGCATGGAATATTACACGTCTTTGCCGCACGGAATTTTTCTGGTTACCGGGCCGACCGGAAGCGGGAAATCGACCACGCTGTATTCCGCGCTCAAGCGCATCAACCAAACCGATAAAAAAATCATTACCATCGAAGACCCGGTCGAGTATCAGATGGACGGGATCAACCAGATTCACGTGAATCCGCAGATCGGGCTGACCTTCGCGGCGGGGCTGCGGCACATTGTGCGCCAGGACCCGGACGTGATCATGGTCGGCGAAATTCGCGATCGGGAAACCGCGGATATCGCCATTCGCGCGGCGCTCACCGGGCATTTCGTGTACTCGACGCTGCACACCAACGACGCGCCGAGCGCGATTTCGCGGCTGACGGATATGGGCGTCGAAAATTACCTGATCACGTCGTCGCTGGTGGGCGTGCTGGCGCAGCGGCTGGTGCGCGTGATCTGCGCGGAGTGCAAGGAATCGGCCGGGACGCGCGTGTCGCCGGAGGGGGAAACGGTCGAAATTTTTCGCGGCGCGGGATGTGAGCACTGTTACGGGACCGGTTTCCGCGGGCGCATGGGGATTTTCGAATTGATGGAACTGAATGAAGAGCTGCGCTCGTCGATCATGAAGAACGACGACGCGGGCAAGCTGACCACCATCGCGCGGAAACACGGGATGCGGAATCTGCGCGAGGACGGCTGGCTGAAAGCCGCGCGCGGGGTGACGACGGTGGAGGAGCTGATGCGTGTGACGCAGGAATTTTAAGCTTAGGGCCGCGGCTCATTCATAAATGGCGACGACATTTCATTTTCGGGCGGTGGCTTCCGACGGGAAGGTTCGGACCGGGACCGTTTCGGGCGATAGCGACAAGGCTGTTGCGGGCGAACTGCGGCGGCAGGGGCTGATTCCGGTTTACGTCGGCATCGGCGAGAAAAAGGGTTTCGAGCTCGAACTGCCTTCGTTCGATCGCGGGCGGCGCAAAGACGTGCTGTTTTTTACGCAAGAGCTTTCGACGCTTTTAAACGCGGGCATTCCGCTCGACCGCGCGCTGGGAATTACGGCGGAGCTGACCACGCGAAAACAGTTCCGCGCGCTGGTGCTCGACGTGATGCGCGTGCTGAAGGGCGGAAAATCGTTCGCTGACAGTTTAGCCACGCGTCCCACGCATTTTTCGGAGCTGTACATCAACATGGTTCGCGCGGGAGAAGCTTCCGGCTCGCTGGGCGTGATTTTCGAGCGCCTCGCCGAATTCGAGCGCACGCGCGACGATCTGCGCGGGTATATTATCAGCTCGCTGATTTATCCGGGGTTGCTGACGCTGGTGGGACTGGCGTCGATTTTCACGCTGCTGAATTTCGTGGTGCCGCGCTTTGCGATGATCTTTTCCGATCCGCGCATGAAAATTCCCACACCGACCCTGATTATGCTGGAAGCGAGCAAAATCGTGCAGGCCTACTGGCTGCCTGCGGCGATCGCGCTCGCGCTGGGGCTGATGGTGTTCCAGGCATACGTTCGCACGGCGCCCGGACGGCTATGGTGGGATGGGTTCCGGCTGAAATTGCCGCTTTTGGGCGATGCGCTGCGCAAGGCCGAAACGGCTCGATTCGCGCGGGCGATGGCGACCCTGGTGACGGCCAGCGTTCCGCTGGTGCAGTGCCTGGGAATTTCGCGCGGGATTCTGAACAATCGAAAAATCGCGGGGACGCTCGAAGGCATTGCGACGGGGGTGAAGCGAGGCGAAGGGATTGCGCAGCCGCTGCAACGCGCGGGCGAATTTCCGCCGCTCGCCGGGCACCTGCTCGCGGTGGGCGAGGAAACCGGGCATCTCGACACGATGTTCACGCGCATGGCGGATATTTACGATAACGAGACCCGCACCTCGATCCGGCGGTTCACCTCGCTGTTTGAGCCGTTGATCATTCTGGTGATGGGGATCATCGTAGGGACGTTGGTTTTGAGCCTGATGCTCGCGATTACGAGCATCAATGACGTGGCGGTGTAAATATGAATCGCAAAAAAAGTGAACGCGGTATCACGCTGATCGAGATGCTGGTGGTGGTGACCATCATCGCGCTGTTTGCGGCTTTGGTGGCGCCGCGGATGATGGGCCATGCGGACGCGGCGCGGCGGACGGCGGCGCGGGCGCAGGTGAATTCGTTCATGACGGCGCTCGGAGCGTACAAACTCGATACGGGAACGTATCCCACGACGGACCAGGGATTGAACGCGCTGCGCGTCAAGCCTGAGAATCAGGCGCAGTGGGCCGGGCCGTATCTGCCGCAGGACATTCCGCTCGACCCGTGGGGCCATCCGTATCTTTATAAATATCCGGGCGAACACGGCGATGAACCCGACGTGGTGTGTCTGGGCGCGGACGGCGCGCCGGGCGGGGATGGCAATAATGCCGACATCGTCAGTTGGAAAAATAACTGACAGCCGGCAAGACCGGCTCCAACGCGGCGTCACGCTGATCGAGATGCTGATCGTGGT
>JASHWA010000402.1 GCA_030044325.1 Bryobacteraceae bacterium | reverse complement strand
CGTGCAGCAGACCGTCGCGCAGGCGCTGGGAATCAAGAGAGACGACGTGACGTGCCACGTCACGCTGCTGGGCGGAGGATTCGGCCGGAAATCGAAGCCGGATTACGTCGCCGAAGCCGCGGTGCTTTCGAAGCAGCTTGGCGGGAAACCGGTGAAGGTGGTGTGGAGCAGGGAAGACGACATCCATTTCGATTATTTCCATTTTCCGGCGTGGATGTATTTGAAAGCCGCGCTCGATGAAAAGGGCCGGCCGACGGCGTGGCTGGGCCGCAGCGCGTATCCGCCCATGGTTCAGGCGCTGAACACGCCGCAGAACGGATTTCTGGGGAGCATGGGATGGCAGGACATTGCCTGGGATATTCCCAACATTCGTACCGAAAATGGAAAAGCCGCGGCGAACGTGCGCATCGGGTGGCTGCGATCGGTCGCCAATATTCCGCACGCGTTCGCGGTGCACTCCTTTGTCGATGAGCTGGCGGCGATGGCGAATCGCGACCGGGTGGATTATCTGGTGGATGTTCTCGGGCCGGATCGCATTGTCGAGATGGGCGGCGGACGCGGGCGCGGGCGCGGCGCAAGCCGTCCGAATCCCTTCGCGCTCGATAGCGGGCGGACACGGCGCGTGCTGGAAACCGTCGCCGAGCAGTCCGGATGGGCCAAGAAAAAATCGGGCAACGGAACCGGCTACGGCGTCGCCGTGCATCGCAGTTTTCTGAGCTACATCGCGACCGTGGTCCAGGTGGAAGTGGACCACGGACGGGTGCGCATCCCGCGCGTCGACACGGTGGTGGATGCGGGACTGGTGGTGCATCCGGACCGGGTGAAGGCGCAATTCGAAGGCGCGGCGGTTTTCGGCGCGGGAATCGCGATCATGAACGAGATCACCGCGGCCAACGGCCGGATCGTGCAGGCGAATTTCAACAATTATCAGCTTCCGCGCATCGATGAAGCGCCCATGGAGACGCACGTGACCATCATCGGGACCGACAATCCCCCGGCGGGAGTGGGCGAACCCGGCGTTCCGCCCATGCCGCCCGCGATCTGCAACGCGATTTTCGCGGCGACGGGCAAGCGGATTCGGGAGCTGCCCATCAAAAAGCAGCTGGCATGAGTCCCGGCCTGGGCGGACGGGTTTTCGTGGGAATCGGCTAAAGCCCGCGCCATTGCCGGCGCGGCTCGCGGGCCGGGGAGTTCCGGTAAAAGCGAGCCTGAAGTAAACGCGCAAAACCGCCGATCTTTGATGGACATGCGATCGGTGTGCCTAGCTTTGCTGATGGCCTCGGCCGGCTTGTTTGCGCAGCGCTACAACTTTAAGTTCTACGGCGAGGACGAGGGGCTCCAGAATCTCGCGGTGCAGGTGGTTTTGCAGGATCGCGCGGGGTTCCTGTGGGCCGGAACGCAAAACGGGCTGTATCGCTACGACGGGCACGCCTTCACCGCGTTCGGCAAAAACGAGGGACTGCCCGGCGCGCGCATCGAATCGCTGCATGAATCGGTCAGCGGGACGTTGTGGGCGGGCACCTCGAATGGTCTTGCGAAGTTCAATCGCGATCACTTTGACGCGGTGCCGATGCAGGTCGCGCAGGGGATCAACGGGCGCGAAGGAATCGCGTCCGACGCGAATCATCTGTATCTTGCCACCGAGCGCGGGCTGGTGATCAAAGCAGGCGGCAAATTCCGCCTCATTTCCGGGGAAAACCAAGAAGCCGAGAGCGTTTACGTAGACGGCTCCGGGACGGTCTGGTTCGGGTGCGGAAAAAATCTGTGCCGTCTCGAAGAGGGAGCGGCGAAAATCGAAGAGGGGCTCCCGGCCGAGCGCTGGGACGCTATCTTAAGCGATCTGGAAGGCAACCTGTGGGTGCGCAGCGAGCGTTCGCTGTATTTGCGCCCGGCCGGTTCGCGCCGCTTTCAATCGCGCGGGCCGCTGCCGGAAGCCACCAACACGTATCCCACGCTGGCCTTCGATCCTTCCGGACGCCTGCTGGTTCCCACCTATCGCGGCCTGGCGCGGCAGACGGATTCGGGATGGGAGATCATCGATGCGCAGCAGGGATTGGGGACCAACGATATTTGCGCGGTGATGCAGGATCGCGAGGGGGCCATCTGGCTGGGGTTGCTCGGCTCGGGGCTGGCGCGATGGCTGGGATACGACGAATGGCAGAGCTGGAGCGAGCGCGAAGGATTGAGCCGTGAATCGGTTTGGTCGATCGCCCGGGATGCGCGCGGGCGCTTGTGGGTCGGCACGCAGTTCGGATTGAACTACGCCGACCAGTCGGGCGGCCGGCTGGTGTGGCGGCGCCAGGCGACGCCGGGCATCGAAATGATCCGCACGCTCGCCGCGGCGCCGGATGGAAGGCTGTGGATCGGAGGGTCGCCGGGAGGATTGCGGCGTCTCGATCCGCGCACCGGCGAGATGCGCGTGATCGGCCCGGCGCAGGGATTCTCGAGCAACAACATTCGCCATCTGCTGGTGGACCGGAGCGGCCGGGTGTGGGCCTCGACGCGCGAGGGACTGTTTCGCAGCGCGGCGAATTCGGACCGGTTCGAAAAACTCCATCCGCCGCAGACCGAGCCGGGTGAGACATTTCACATGACCATGCAGGCTCTCGACGGATCGGTATGGGTTGCGGGGGTGCGCGGACTGGCCCGCGAATCGAACGGCGCATGGACGCGATTTACCTCAGCCGACGGCCTCAAATCGGACGTGGTCGCGCACATGGCGGAAGACTCGGCCGGCGGAATCTGGATCGGCTACTACGACGCGTTCGGTCTTTCGCGCCTCACCTTCCCGGGCGGCCGGCTCAAGATCGACAATTTCAACACCGCGTCCGGCCTGCGCTCCAACAAATCGATCTTTTTGGGCTTCGACGCCAACGGATGGCTGTGGGCCGGCTCGGATCATGGCGCGGATGTTTTCGATCACACGCGCTGGCGGCATTATGGAAAATCGGACGGCCTGATGTGGGACGATTGCAACAGCAACGCGTTCATGGCGGACGCGCAGGGCGGAGTTTTCATCGGCACCAGCCGCGGGCTTTCGCGTTTCCGGCCGCTCGAATCGCCCACGCCGGCCGTTCCGCCGCCGGTGGTGTTCACTTCCGTCAAGTTCGGCGATCAGGGCGTCGATCCGACGCAGAACCTCGACCTGCCCTATCGCCGCCGCTCCCTCCAGGTGCGCTACGCGGCGCTGACCTTCGTCCAGGAATCGAATGTCATGTTCCGTTATCGACTGAGTGCGGATCGCAACTGGCTGGAGACGTCGCAGCGCGAGCTCAACTATCCGCAGCTTCCGCCCGGCCAGTACACGCTCGAAGTGATGGCGCGCAGCGCTCGCGGGCAGTGGAGCGCGGAGCCGGCGCGAATGAGTTTTCAAATCGAGCCGTCGTGGTGGCTCTCCTGGTGGTTCCGCCTGGGATCGATGCTGATCGTGCTGCTGATCGGACGCCTGTTATGGCAGCGGCGCACCTACCGGCTGGAAGCGGAAAGAAACCGGCTGGAAGCCGCGGTCGCGGAGCGGACGCGCGAGCTGTGGCTGGAAAAACACCGCGTGCTCGCCGAAAAATCGCGCGCCGACGAGCAGCGCCTGGAAATCGAGCGCCTGCTGCGCGAAGCCCAGCAGGCCAGCCAGTCGAAGAGCGAATTTCTGGCCAACGTGAGCCACGAAATCCGCACGCCGATGAACGGAATCCTCGGCATGACCGACATGGTGCTCGCCTCGCCGCTGAGCGAGGAGCAGCGCGAGTATCTCGAAACCGCGCGATTATCGGCCAATTCGCTGCTGACGATCCTCAACGACGTGCTCGATTTTTCAAAGATCGAAGCCGGGCGAATGGAGTTGAACCCGATTGAGTTCGCCTTGCGCCAGCACGTCGAGGAAACCGCGCGGATTTTTTCCGTCGCGGCGAAGGAAAAGAAATTGAAACTGGAGGTCGCCATCCCGCCGGAGGTCCCCGATCGCGTGGTGGGAGACCCCGACCGGCTGCGCCAGGTCTTGGTGAACCTGGTCGGAAACGCGATCAAATTTACATCCGAAGGAAGCGTGACGGTCGCAATCGAAATCGAAGCGGAAGAATCGCAGGCGGCGACGCTGCGCTTCGCCGTGCGCGACACCGGCATCGGAATCGCGGCCGATAAACAGGAGCTGATTTTCGAAGCGTTCCGCCAGGCCGACGGATCGACCACGCGCAAGTACGGCGGAACGGGCCTGGGACTCGCCATCTGCGTGCGCCTGGTGAATATGATGGGCGGCTCGATTCACGTCGAAAGCCAACCGGGGAAAGGGAGCACGTTCTATTTCACCTGCCGCTTCGGGGTGGCGCGCCATCCGGAAGGCGCGCAGCCCACCGATTCGATCAGCCTGCGCAACATGCTGGCCGTGGTGGGAACCGGCGATTCGGTTTCCGAGCCGCGGCCCAAGCTGCGCGTTCTGCTCGCCGAAGACAATCCGGTCAACCAGCGGCTGGCGCTGCGGCTGCTCGAAAAACGCGGCCACAGCGTCGCGGTCGCTGCCACCGGACGCGAAGCGCTGGCCTGGACCGAGCGCGAAAAGTTCGACCTGATCCTGATGGACGTTCAGATGCCCGATATGGATGGCCTGGAAGCGACCATCGTCATTCGCGAGCGCGAGAAGCGCGCCGGCCGCCGCACGCCCATCGTGGCGCTCACCGCGCATACCATGAAAGGCGATCGCGAGCGGTGCATGGAAGCCGGCATGGACAACTACATCAACAAGCCGATCGACGCCGTGAAATTCCTGGAAGTCGTGGAATCGACGGCAGCCAACGCGCGCTCTGCCGCCGGCGGCCGTTAGGCAGCCGCTCAAAAAGGGGCGTCAATATACTTGACGCACCGGTTGGAGGGGGCTCGGCCCTTGAGGTCCAGAAAAAGGGGACAGCGATACGTGTCCATTCCGGACGGGCGGAAGAAGGGGACAGTCCGCCGACGGTGTTGACGGTTGCGAGTTCGCCGGCGCTAGAGGGGACAGTCCCCTTCTTCCGCAGATAGTGCGGCTTATCGGCATTTTCAAGGGTGCCCGTAGGGTGGTGCGTCAAGTATATTGACGCCCCTTTTTCAGCAACCTCCTCAACCTGCCCCACGATTATTTCTTGATGGTCACCGTCACCGCGGCGGGATGGATCGCGATGCTGTCGATATCATAATCGAGGTCGAACGGTTCGTTGATTTTCGCGTCGGGATAGAGCGGCAGAAAAAACGTCTTGATCAGAAAATCGAGAACGGTTCCATTGGCGACCACGTCGGAAATCTGCACCTGCACCAGGTGAACCACGCAGCGGCCCGCGGCCGAATCGAGCCGCACCGTGACGCTCAGCGGGCGTTCGCCTTCGAGCAGCCGCGCCATCAGCCAACCGGTGTCCTTGCCCTTGTCCTGGCGCATTTTCAGGAAATCCGCGATCGCGTAGCCGGTCGCGGCGTTCTCGCCCAGCTCGACGCGCTCATCGCGCATTCCTTCGGGAACCGCTTCGGGGACCTTCACGCGCGCCCATGCATTGATTTCGGCCGGCGTGAATCGCAGCGTCGATCCGCGCGGGACCTTGCGCGCTTCAATCGCGTCCAGTTTCGCCTGCGCGCGCTCATATAGGGGATCGGCCGCGTGGAGCGAAAAGGAGAACAGCGCAAGCGCGGCGATCCGTCTCATCCCGGGTCAGTGCTGCTGCGCCTGGGCGGCGTGTTCGACCTCGCCGAGCAATTTACGCACTTCGGGCGCCTGTTTTCCGCTCGGCTCGATTTCCAGGCTGGCGTGCAGATATTGCTCGGCTCCGGCGTAATCGGCTTTGCGCGCCAGAATAAACCCGAGCAGATAATTCGACGGCGCGTCCTTATGCGCGCTATCCAGCCTGACGGCCTCACGCGCGCTTTTTTCCGCCGCATCCATGCGATCTAAACGCAAATTCGCGACGGCATTGTAATAGTATGCCTGGGGATAATCTACTGGATCGAGATGCAGCATGCGACCGCTCAGATCCGCCGCATCCTGCCATTTTCCGGCGTTATAGGCGAACATATACAGGCGTTCGTAGGGCTGCAAGAACCTGGAGTCCGCCCCGATCGAGTGACGATAGGCGCCGCCCGCGAGGCCGATATGATCGCCCTGCTCATAAATTTTGCCCAATTCGAACCAAGCGGAGGCGAATTTCGGATAAATTGCCACGGATTTTTCCAGATATTTTTGCGCTTCGTCTATTTTATTTTTACGCTCCGCGTCGAGCCCCTTTTCGTATGCCTTGCGCGCGTCCTTGGGCGCGAGCGCGGTGGTTGCGCTGACGGTCAGCCCCTCTGTGTTCGATTCGCGGTGCAGAAAAATGGTTCCCACGTTGGGATTGTCGAGAACGCGACGGTTGGCGAGTGAAACCACGTCGGAGCGGTAGCCGGGGAGCGCGGCGCGCAGCTCGCAGTTGACCAGTTCCGGCAGGCGTGGCGCGCCCGCGGGATTCGCCGACAGCGGGCCGGACGCAGGCGCTTGGCTCGCGTCCTCCATCGCGGTCTGCTCCTGGCCGATGATGATCGAAAAATTGCCTTTCAGGTCGGTAAAGCCCTCGGCGCGCGCAACGCCGTTGCAAACGCGCTCGATGCGCGCAGGTTCGCTCAAAGCGCCTCCGCCCGCGATCACCACCTTGCCCATCAGCGTCAACTGCCGCGGCTCGTCCCACGGCGCTGCGATGCGTGCCGAGGGATCGTTGGTCTGGCCGGGCAATCCCGCCGCCCCTGGGGAAATCTGCGCGCTTGCCGTCACGCCGAGTAACGTGATCATCGCCGGGTACAGCATCGATTTCATCTGCAAAGATTATAACCGCTGAAGCGCGCGTCGATCGATCGGACGGTATTCTTTCTCCCCCGGTCCGCCGGCGCCGTGTCCGCCTGTGCCGTTGACACATGACCGAGGAAACCCTCAAATTGGATGCATGAGATCGTGGTTGCCGCTTGTGGCGGCGTTGTTGATCGCCGGGTGCTCCGATACGCCGACGGCGGGAACGAAAAAAGCGCCCGCGCCTCCGCCCGCGCCGCTCTCCGGCCGGCAGGCGTTCCAGCAGACCTATCCGCAGGCGCGCGCCTGGGCGGTGGATTGCCAGCCGATGAGCATTCGCAGCATCAATCTTCCCGATCCGAAATCGGGGGAGGGGAAAGCGGGCGCCTGGGAGATCCTGTACGTTTCGCAGTCGCGCGCGAGGCAGCGAATTTACACCTGGTCCGCGATCGAAGCCGAAGGGAATCTGCACCAGGGAGTGTTCGCCGGGCTCGAGCAATCCTGGCGCGGGCCGACCGGGCAGGCGAGACCTTTTCTGGTGCAGGCGATCAGGATCGACACGCCCAAGGCGCTGGAAACCGCGGTCGCGCACAGCGCCGAGTTTCTGAAGAAAACGCCCCAACCGCCGCAGGTGAACTTCATGCTCGAATCGACGTCGCGCTTCCCCGACCCCGCCTGGCGCGTTTTCTGGGGCGAGACGGTTTCGGCGGCGCAGTGGTCGGTATTCATCGACGCATCGACGGGAGCTTATCTCGGCAATTAGGGAGTCACTGTACTTGACGCCAAGAACAGCGAGGGTTCGAGGTGCGGAAAAAGGTGTCGGTCCCCTTTTTCCCCTTAGGAGGTTGCTGAAAAACTCCTCGGCGAACCCCCGGCCTGACGGCCAGGGCTGTATGGCCCACGGCGATTCAACGATTTCAGGAACAGCCCTGCCCGTGAGAGCGGGGGTAGCTGGAGTTTTTCAGCAACCTCTTAGGCTGCACCGGCCAGGAAATCGCGGACGAGGTCGATCGCCTGACCCGCGACCTCCGCGCCGAACCCTCCAAGCCATACGATTTCGCGATCGCGACGGAACCAGGTCATCTGCCGTTTGGCGTACTGGCGCGTTTCAAGCCGCGTGGACGCGATTGCTTGATCGATCGTCATGGCACCGCGGACAACCGCGAGCGCCTGTTTATAGCCCAGCGATTCGAACGGTTTTTCTTCGCCCGAACAGCCGCTCGCGAGCAGACGCTTCACTTCCTCGACCAGCCCGGCTTGAAACATTTCGCTTGCGCGCGCATCCAAAACGGCGTTCAGACGCGCGCGATCGGGCTCCAGGCCGATTTTGAGCACGCGATAACCGCGCAAGGGTTCGGCCGCGGCCGGCGCGGGCGCGGGGCGTTGGGTCAGCACACGAATTTCGAGCGCGCGGACCAATTTTTGCACGTCGCCCGGCTGGATTCTTGCGGCCGAGGCGGGATCGAGACGCGCCAGAAGCCGATGCAGCGATCCGGAGCGGCGAATTTCGCGTTGATTAAGGCGCGCGCGCAGCCGGTCGTCGCGCGCGGGCAGCGGCGGAAGGCCTGCGAGCAGGGCGCGCAGGTAAAATCCCGTTCCGCCGGTTACGATGGGAAGGTGACCGCGCTCGGAAATCGACGAGATCGCGGCGCGCGCCGAGCGGGCATAATCGCCGGCGGAATAAACCGAATGCGGTTCGAGCGCGTCTATCAAATGGTGAGGAATGGAGCCGCGCGAGGCTGGGGGCGTTTTGGCCGTTCCGATATCGAATCCGCGATACAGTTGAAGAGAGTCGCAATTGACGATTTCGCCGCGAAAAACTTGCGCCATGCGCAGCGCCAGCTCGCTTTTTCCGGAGCCGGTCGGGCCGGCGACGATCACCAGCGGCGATTCCGAAGCAAGCTTTTCTCGAGCAAAACCTGGACCAGAAATGAAACCGATATACTTAAGATAGCGTGCGAGTACAGCGCTCCGCCGACGATTCAAGCGAGCGTGCGAAAGAGGACGTGAATGTTTAAAGCAGCAATGGCGATGGCCGGCGCAGTTTTTGTTTCTGGACTGGCGGCCGTGGCGCAAACGCCGGCCGGCGCATCCGACGCATCCCAACCCAAGGTCGATCGGGCTTCATCTTATTATCACTACGCGCTGGCGCATATGTATGCCGAGCTCGCTTCAGCCTACGGCGGCCGGGGCGGATACATCGACAAGGCGATCGACAATTACAAGGCGGCGATCAAGGCGGATCCCACCACGCCCATGCTCACCGAGGAGCTGTCGGAGCTGTATTTCGCCGCCGGACGCCAGCGCCAGGCGCAGAGCGACGCCGAAGAAGCCCTCCGCGCGAATCCCAACGATATCGCGGCGTTGCGCCTTCTGGCGCGCGTGTACACCCAGCAGATCGGCGGCGATCAGCAGCATCAGCGTATCGATAACGACATGCTGAACAAGGCCATCGACACCTACCAGAAGATCAGCAAGCTGGATCCCAAGGACGTCGATTCGCTGGTGATGCTGGGGCGGCTCGAAAAAGTCGCACAGAATTCGAATGAAGCCGAAAAAGCCTACAAGCAGGTGCTGGCGATCGATCCCGACAATGAAGACGCGCTGACGGGCCTCGCGATGGTGTATGGCGATCTCGGCAACACCCAGGAAGCCGCGGCGATTTTGAAGAAAATGTCGGATAAGAACCCGTCGCCTCGCAGCCTGCGCGCGCTCGCGGCAACTTATGAGCAGATGAAGGAATACGATCTGGCGGCGCAGGCCTTGCAGAAGGCGCTCGAATTGAATCCGCCGGATGCGGGCGATCTGAAGCACGCGCTCGCCGAAGACCAGATGCGCGCCAAGCAATATCAGGCCGCGATTGCGACCTATCAGGACCTGGTTTCCGACGACCCCACCGATGCGCAGGCGTATCTTGAGATGTCGCGCATCTATCGCGAAACGCACGATATCAAGAACGCCCGCGCCATGTCGGACAAAGCCAAGGCGATCGATCCATCCAACCTCGAGATTCGCTACAACGAGATCGGACTTCTTCAGGCGGAGGGCCGGGCGAATGACGCGCTGCAGGCCATGAAGGACCTGGCCGCGAGCACGGAGCGGCGCACCTATAATCAGCGGGAGCGGGCGCTCCGAAGCGATCTGCTCGAAGAGCTCGCCAACATGTACGCCAATCTGGATCAGATCGATCCCGCGGTCCAGGCGCTACACCAGGCCGCGCAGGTGAATCCGGACGAGGCGCCCAAGATCGAAGCGATGATCATGGACACTTATCGCCAGGGCAAGGAGTTCAAGAGCGCCGAGGAGGAAGCCGATTCCGCATTGAAGCAATTTCCCGACGATCCCGCGGTTCACGCCGGGCACGCGATGCTGCTCGCGGATATGGGCAAAACCGATCCGGCGGTCGCCGAGATCAAGAAGTACCTGGGGCCAGGCGCGAAAAGCTCGGCGCCCTCGGCCTCGGGGAAACCCGGGAAGGCGGCGGGCTCGCCTGACCGGCAGTATTACCGCGATCTCGCGCAGATCTACGATAAAGGCCGCAAGTGGGACGACGAGACCAAGGCGCTCGACCAGATGGAAAAGCTCTCGCAGACGGACGAGGAAAAAATGGACGTGTGGTTCATGCGCGGCGCGATGTACGAAAAGATGAAGAAGCTCGAGCCGGCCGAGGCGGAGTTCCGCAAGATCCTGCAGGTCAAGCCGGATTTCGCCGGCGCCCTGAATTATCTGGGCTACATGCTGGCCGACCGCGGCGTTCAGTTGAATGAAGCCTTGGACATGATCAACAAGGCGGTCGAAGAAGATCCGTCCAACGGCGCGTATCTCGACAGTCTGGGCTGGGTATATTTCAAGCTGGGACGCCTGCAGGACGCCGAAGACAACATTCGCAAGGCGCTCGAAACCATGCCGCACGACGCGACCGTGCACGATCACCTGGGCGACGTGCTGATGAAGGAATCGAAAGTGAAGGAAGCCGTCGCGCAGTGGGAGGCCTCGCTCGCGGAGTGGAACCGGAGTTCGCCCGCCGACCTGGAGCCGGCCGATGTCGCCAAGCTGAAGACCAAGCTCGACGGCGCCAAGGTGCGGCTGGCCAAGGAAGGCGTGAAGTAGGTTCAGCGCCCGCTGTTTGCGTGGCGCACGCACTGTTTGCGTGCCGCGTCGAGACTTTTCCCGACGCGTGGCAGGCTATGGACATCCGCCGGGGCGTCGGCACGAGTGCCGACGCGGCACGCATGATTGCGCGCGCCACGCGCTACGGGACGATCTCAGATAAAACGTGTCCCACTGAGCCGCTTGGCTCCGTCACTCCCAGGATTTCGGCAAGCGTGGGCGCGACGTCGTTGATCGCGACGGTGCGCGAATACGCCGCCGCTTTGATCCCCGGGCCGAGCATCAGCAGGGGAACGTGATGGTCGTAGTTGTACGGCAGCCCGTGCGTGGTTCCCGACGCGTCGAACATGTAATAGGGCTCTGGAACGACGTACAGATCGCCGGAGCGCGGCGCGAAAAACGAGAGGCTGACCGCACGGCTGATCGCATCCTGCTGTACCTCGCCCGATTCAAGCTGATGGCGCGTGTAAACGCGCGCGATGTGCTCCTGCGCGCGAACGGCGTCGGCTGCGGCCTGCTCCACCTGCGCGCGGTCGGCCTTGTATTTCGCGACCAGGTCGAGATTGAGATAGGCGTTCGAAACGGCGCCGGGCATCAGCCAGTTTCCGGGGCCGAAGCGTTTCGCCAGCGCGTCGTTGATTTTCTGCCGGAAATCGGCTTCGTTCAGGCGCCCGCCGGGCATCTTGCGAGCCTGGTTGACCTCCGGCACGGGCGCGACGCCGTGATCCGCGGTGAGAACGATCAGCGTGTTCTCGGCTCCCACGTGCGCGTCGATGTAATCGAAAAGCTTTCCCAGGAGCCGGTCGGTGCGGATGGAAATATCGCGCACCTCGGGCGCGTCGGGACCGACGGCGTGACCCACGTAATCGTTCGAAGAAAAGCTGACCGCGAGAATATCGGGCGATTGATGATGGCCGAGATTTTCGCCCGCGATGGCACGCTCGGCGAACTCCTCGATCAGCTCATTGCCCCACGGCGTGGCCTCGATCGCGCCGCAGAAGCGCAGATCGCCGCCGGCGGCCATGGTGCAAAACGGCGTAGCCGATTCGCCTTTGGCGTCGAAGGGCAGCCATCGCGCGCCGATGACCTTCCTGTAGCGCTCTTCTGAGTTGAACTCGCGCGCCCACTCGGGAAGCCGTTCACGATAATACGTGCTGGTGACGAATGCGTTGGTGTCGTCATCGTACCAATACGCCGCGTCGGCCATGTGGCCGGCGGGAAGAATCGCGCCGCGGTCCTTGATCGAAATTCCGATCACCTTGGAGTCGTTGCCCTGCATCTTCAGCTCGTCGCCGACGGTGCTCACCAGCATTCTGCGCGGCGAAGACCCCGGCCGGCCCGCAATCGAGCTCAGCAGCGTGGTTTCCGGATCGGAAACGCTGGTCACCGTCTGTTTGCTCTTGCGGTCGTACCATTCGTTGGCGATGATCCCGCTGATCGACGGCGTGGCGCCGCTCAAAAACGTCGAATGGCCGACCGCGGTCACGGTGGTCGCGTGAAGGTAATGCGCATCCGTGTAATTGGCGCCGCGCTCCAGCATCCGCTCCAGTCCCGAGTTGTAATCCTTGCGGAAGCGCAGCAGGTAATCGTAGCGGAACTGATCGATGACGATGGCGACCACCAGTTTGGGCTTCGGCGGCGCGGCTAACAGAACTGTAACACTCGCCAGGAAAACAATGATGAGCCGTCGCATGAGAGACCTATTATGAGGCAGCCGGGCACCTTTCGTAAACTTGTTTGTCTAACTGTAAGGAGGCT
This sequence comes from Bryobacteraceae bacterium, assembly GCA_030044325.1. GTDB lineage: Bacteria > Acidobacteriota > Terriglobia > Bryobacterales > Bryobacteraceae > Palsa-187. Next base: position 4,619 of record JASHWA010000402.1, on the reverse strand, counting down.
AGAATAGGATTCAATAAAGGAGTCCGTTCATCTCATGTTCCGCTCGTTGATGGTTCCGGCGCTGGCAGTGTGCGCGACCGGACTATTCTCCACCACTGCATCGGCTCAACTGAAGGTTGGCGTGGTTAATCTGCAAAAGGCTATTCTGGATACGGCCGAGATCAAGAAGGCGTCGGTCGATCTGCAGGCGAAGTACAAGCCGCGGCAGGACGCGCTCGACAAGGTGCAGCGCGAGCTCGCCGATATTCAGACCCAGCTCCAATCCAGCCAGGGAAAGCTGAGCGCCGCCGGCGAAGCCGACCTTCAGGCGCGCGGGGAGCGCAAGCAGCGCGAGGCGCAGCGCCTCCAGCAGGATCTTCAGGACGACGTCAACAGCGAACGCAACTCCATTCTCCAGCGGACGGGCCAACGCATGTCGGACATCATCAAAAAGCTGGCGGACGAAAAAGGGCTGGATCTGGTGGTCGAGGCGCAGAACACGTACTTCTTCAAGCCGGGCCTGGAAATCACCGCGGATGTGACGGCGGCTTACGACAAAGCGTATCCCGTAAAATGAACGGCGTAAAATGAAGGTGAAATGAGCGGAATTCTGGACCCATCCTACGGCCTGGCCGAAGAGCGGCGGGCGCGGCTGGTAAAGCGCATCGTGCTGTGGGGCGCGGTGGTGGTGGTGGTGGGCGGATTTGTGTTCCTGTGGTTCCGCAACTGGCGCCAGGAACAGACGGTCAAGCAGTTCTTCTCTCTTCTCGAGCAGAAAAAGTATCAGGACGCCTACGCGATGTGGGGCTGCACGCAGGACCATCCCTGCAAATACTATTCGCCGGACGCGTTCAATGAAGACTGGGGTCCGTCGAGCCCCTACGCCGATGTCGCGGCGATCAAGATCGAGCACGAAGACAACTGCGGATCGGGCGTGGTCTTCGATCTCGAAACCCCGCACGCCCATCCCGCCGGATTATTCGTCAGCAAAGACAACGAGACGCTGAGCTTCGCGCCCGGCCCGCGATGTCCCGGCCGGCATCTTCAGATTATGGAGTTTTTGAAGTCGCACCTGGGCTGAGGCGCGAGAAAGCCCGTCAGAACGTCCTGGCGATGGCGTCAAAAACCATGTTGGGATAAACTCCCAGCCACAGCACGATCAAAGTCAGCGCGCCCAGGACGAATCCTTCCACCACGGATACCGCCTGAGCGCCCGCAAACGGCGGCGCCTGCGGCGCGGGGGAGTACATCATGACGATCACTCGCAGGTAGTAAAACAATCCGATGGTGCTCGCCGCCGCGAGAATAATGATCAGGAACCAGCGGCCCGCCGCTCCGCCGGCCGCGATCAAATAGAATTTCCCGATGAACCCCGCGGTCGCCGGAAGACCGGCGAGCGAAAGGAGCATGGTGGTGAACACCGCGGTCAGCGCCGGGCGGCTCCAGAACAGGCCGCGATAATGTTCCAGGCGATCCGCCTCGCGCTCGCGCCCGGAAACAATCGCGACCACCGCGAACGCTCCCACCGTCGTCGCCGAATACGCGATCAGATAAAATACCGCGGCGGTATCGCCCCTGCTCCCGCCCGCGAGCAGCGCCACCAGCACATATCCCAGATGAGCGATCGAGGAATACGCCAGAATTCGTTTGACGTTCGATTGCCGCAGCGCCAGCACGTTTCCGGCGAGCATGGACGCGATCGCGATCGCCGCGAGAATCGCGAACAGCGCCGGCCCGCCGGCGGCCGTGCCGTAATAGCGCAGCAGCACGGCGAACACCGCGGCTTTCGAAGCCGTCGCGATGTAGGCGGTGACCGGCGCGGGCGCGCCTTCGTAAATATCCGGCGTCCACATGTGGAATGGAACCAGCGCGAGCTTGAATCCGACGCCGACCACGATCAGAACGGCTCCGATGAGCAGCATCAGTTCAGAAACGCCCGGCCGCGCCGCCGCAGTCGCGATTTGGTCGAACGTCATCGTGCCCACTTCGAAATAGATGAGCGCCATCCCGAACAGCAGAAAAGACGCCGAAGCGGCGGCCAGCACCAGGTACTTCACGCCCGCTTCGATCGAGATTTTCAGATCGCGCTCGTACGCGATCAGTCCATAAAGAGAAACGCTCAGGATTTCGAGTCCCAGAAAAAACGACGCGAAATGATTCGACCAAGCGAGCACCGCCGAGCCCAGCGACGCGATCAGCAGCAGAATGTAGAGCTCCTCAGGGTGCTCCGCGCGCGTCCTAAAATACCCCCAAGCGAGCAGCACGCACGCGAACGTCACCGCCGCAATCAGGCCGGTGTAGATCAGCGCGTAGCGATCGCTCACCAGGATGGTCCCCACCAGCCGCGGTGTGAGCGGCAGGGCGAGCCAGATCGAACCGAACGCGCCCGCGAGTCCGGCGAGCGCAATCGCGACTGAAGCCGCGCGCATCCTCGCGCTGACCGCCAGCATGACGGCGAGCGGCGTCCCGGCGAGGATCAGCAAAGGAAGCAGCGCCGTGAAATCGGCCGGGCTCACCGCGTCCTCCACGGAGCGTAAATCGCCAGCCGGGTCATTGACGGGCGAAACATATCGATCACCGGCTGCGGATACAGCCCCAGCCACAGCACGATGCCGATCATCACCGCCAGCACCGCGTTTTCGCGCGGCAGCAGATCCGCAATCCGCCAATCGCCGGCGTTCGGGCCGCGGTAAACGCGCTCGATCATGCGCAGCGCATAGAGCGTGGAGAAAAACACTCCCACCGCGCCCAGGATCGCCAGGATCGGGCTGACCTGGTAGGTTCCGAGCAGCACCAGGAATTCGCCCACGAAGTCCCCCAATCCGGGCAATCCGAGCGAGGCCAGGGCGAAAAACAACGTGAAACCGCCCAGCCGCGGAACAACCGCCCACAATCCGCCCATGCGGCCGAGATCGCGGGTGTGGATGCGCTCCTGCAGCTGGCCGGCGGTGACGAACAGCGCGCCGGTGCTGACCGCGTGGGCCATCATCGTCACGACCACCCCTTCCAGCGCCAGCCGGTTCCAGGCGAAGATTCCCAGCAGCACGAATCCCATGTGACTGACGCTGGTCCACGCCACCAGCCGCTTCATGTCGGTCTGGCTGAACGCCAGAATCGTGCCGTACAGGACGCCGGCAACTCCCAGCGCCATCGCCACCGGCGCGAAGCTGCGCGCGCCGCCGGGAAACAGCGGAACGACGAAGCGCAGCATCCCATACGCGCCGGTTTTGAGCACCAGCCCGGCGAGAATCACGCTGCCCGCCGTCGGCGCTTCCGTGTGCGCGTCGGGCAGCCAGGAATGCAGCGGCGGGACGGGCAGTTTCACCGCGAACGCGACAAAGAACCCCAACATGATCCACATCTGCGCCGCCGGCGCGAGCGGCGTGTGAAGCAGATCCTCATATTCGAAGGTGTACACGCCGGTGGCGCGGTGATGCGCGAAATACAGGGACAGGATCGCGATCAGCATCAGCAATCCGCCGAGCTGCGTGAACAGGAAAAATTTCACGGACGCGTAGATCCTGTGCTCGTGTCCCCAGATCGCGATCAGGAAATACAGCGGAATCAGCATCAGCTCCCAGGCGAAGTAGAACAGGAACAGGTCCATCGCCAGAAAAACTCCGCCCATGCTGGCGACGATCCACTGAAGCGTGAGATGGAACAAGCCGGTCTGATATTGGATTTCCGTCCAGGAAACCAGGACCGAAACAATGCCGAGGAAATACGCGAGCAACACCAGCAGCAGGCTCAAGCCGTCCATCGCGAGATGAAAATGAATGCCCCAATCCGGCATCCACATCCAGTCGACCTGCGCGAACCAGGTGCTGAACCCCGCGTGGCGATTCGCGGCCCAGAGTTCGATGGTGGCAGCGAGACCCGCGGATAATCCAAGCAGCGCGATCCAGCGCGGCGCCTGCCGGCTGAAGCGCCCCGCGAGCCAGGAAAGAGTTCCGGACACCAGCGGCAGCGCGATCAGGTAAATCAGAATCATAAGAAAATGGCCGCCGCGGTGAACACCACGGCCCCCGCCGCGATTCCCGCGGCGTACCAGCGCACTCTGCCGTTTTCCGTCGAGCTCAGCCCGCGCCAGCACAGCACCACCAGACCGGCGAGCCAGTCGTAAATCGAATCCAGCGCGTCGCCGCGGGTGATCCACGCCAGCCATTCGACCGGACGTACCAGGAGCCGGTCATAGAGCCAGTCCATCGCCCAATCGGAAAACCAGAAGCGATCGAGCGCGCCTCCGAGCGGGTTCGCAAGCGCGGATTGCGCAACCGACGGCTGGCGAACATAAATGAGCCACGCGAAAAGAACACCGGCGATGAATACTGCGGCCGTGATCGTGCTGCTGATTGTTTCGCCCATCGCCGGCACCGTTCGCGTCGCGGGCAGCGCCCGGCCGACAAATGCGAGGTACCACTTTTCGACGTACCCGCCCACAACCGACAGGGCGGCCAGCGTGACCAGCGGAATGGTCATCGCGAGACCCGGGCGCCGCGTCACCGGCGTTCGCGCCTCGCCGAAGAAGACCACGAAAATCACCCGGAAGGTATAAAAAGAGGTCAGCAGAACGCCGGTTAAACCGACTGCCCAGAAGGCCGTTCCGCCGAGCGGCGAAGCTCCCGCGCTCCAGATGATCA
>JASHWA010000043.1 GCA_030044325.1 Bryobacteraceae bacterium | reverse complement strand
GGAGTGATCGGGTCGGTTGCGAATGTCGCGCCGCCTCCGCCGCCGGCGCCGAAAGCCGAGGAGCCGGAGACGCCGTCGCGGATCCGCGTCGGCGGGCAGGTGGAAGCGGCGAAGATTATCAATGAAGTCGAGCCGACGTATCCGCGGCTGGCGGCGATGGCTCGCGTAACCGGCGTGGTGCGATTAAAGGCCGTGATCGGAGCGGATGGTCACATCCGCGATCTGACGCTGATCAGCGGGCATCCGCTGCTGGTGCCCGCGGCGATGAGCGCGGTGCGGCAATGGACCTATCAGCCGACGGTGCTGAACGGAAGAAAAGTGGAGGTCGATACGGAGATCGACGTGACGTTCACGTTGTCGTCGTAATCAGATTGGCCGCGCGGAAATTTACAACAGGCGGAAGTTGACTTCGATAGTCGCGATCACGGGTACAGGTTTGCCGTCCTTCATGCCCGGCTTGAAGCGCCATTTCATGACCGCTTCGATCGCCTTCTGATCGAGGCCCAATCCGAGCGAACGCGTGATTTTGGGCGTCTGCGGCATGCCGTGATCGTCGACCACGAGCGTCAGCACCACGGTTCCCTGCCACTTCGCCTTGCGCGCCTCTTCGGAATATTCGGGCTCGACTTTCGACAGCACGACGGGCGCGGAAACTCCTCCGCCGATGCGATACGCGCCGCCGCCGAATCCGCCGCCGGAACCCGGTCCGACGCCAGGCCCTCTACCGACGCCGACGCCGCCGCCGAATCCGGATCCGATTCCGCCGCCGACTCCGGTTCCGTTCGAGGGAATGCCAAGGTGACTCATCGGATCGCCGTAATTGAGCGCGTTGATGTTCGGAATGGGTTGGTCCGAAACGATGGTCGGCGTCATCGGCAGCTTGGGATCCTTGGGCGGATCGACGCGCGGGGGCGTGAACTGGCGCGGCGCGATCTTGGGAAGCTTTCCTTTGCTCGCATCGAGGGGCGAACGCGTTCCGCCGCCGCCGCCGCCATGCCGCTCCGCCGGCTTATCCGGCAGGTAGGGTTTCAGATCCGGCGCAAACAGCGGAACCACGTTCTGGATCGCCCTCTGCACCGGCTTGAGCGAACCGAGCCACAGGACCAGAAAGACGATGACGACGTGAATCCCCACCGACATGATCCGCGACTTGGTCTTGTTCTGCTCGTAAAAACCCCACACCGACGGAACGTCGATCGGTTTCGAGGTCACTTCGAGCGGCGGGAGCTTGGGCGGGTTGATCAGCTCCTTGATGTTCTGGACGATTTCCTTGAACCAGGGCGTTTCAAGCGACGCCGGCGGCAGCAGGTGCGCCAGGTGCTCTTCAGGACTATCCGGTGTTGGTTCGACGTCTCTTACTTGCTCTTCCGTCACGTCCGTACTCCCGGCCTGTAACACTACCTCGCCCGTAAGACGATCATCGTGGGCCCGCGGTTTCAATAATGGAAGCCGCCAAGCCGGAAAAGGCCTCGGGTACAGTCTAACACATACGGCAAATGGCGAATACCCCGTCTCTACGGGTTTTGGAAGCCGAGGAAGTTCGCGGCGCCCTGCCATAGTTCGTCGAGAACGTCGGTCAATTCGTGGCCGGAATCGACCAGTTTCAGGGTGACGTTGGGATGGCGCGCGGCGTAGCGCTCGGAGACCTCGGGCGGCACGACGTCGTCGCGCTTGCCGTGGAAAATCAGGGCAGGCTGCGCGAAATCGGGCGCATCCTGGTACTGGGCAGCGTCTTCGACGAAGGCGTACGCGAGCGGGCGATCGGCTTTGTATCCGTAGTGATAGAACGCGCGCGCTCCGCGTGCGCGCCATTCGGCCAATTCCTGTTCGGTGAACCGGCTGCGCCAGCGCGCGGGGAATTCGAAGGCGGGGGCGAGCAAAACCAGGCGTTCCACGTTGGCATGGTTCGAGGCGTAATGCGCGGCGAGGAATCCTCCCAGGCTCGATCCCATGAGAAACACGCGATCGCCGCGGACGGCCTGATCGACGGCTTGCAGCTGACCGGTAACCGTGAGCTTTTCGAAATCGCCGCGGTCGAGGTGGGGGATCTCGAAATCGACGCCGGCGAATTTGCGCTTGAAGAATTGCGCCTTGGTGGAGAGCGGCGTCGATGCGAAGCCGTGCAGGTAGACGATGCGGCTCACTTCTTTCCGTCTTTTTGGGCGTCGAATTTGATGTCGCTCGAGGCGCCGAACTTGTGGAAATCGGAGTAGGTGAACTTGTTTTGCGAGACCACTTTTCCGTTGCGCAACTCCTGCTGTTCGGTGGAAGAGGGCAGAAGCGCGCCAAACTTGCTCATTTTGTAAGTGACGGCGGCTTGTTCGCGAAGCGAAGTTTTCGCGTCGGCCCGATTGGTGTCGAGAGTGACCTGCAAGGGAACAAAATCGTCGGCGCGGACGCGAATTTCGCCCTCCAGGCGGAGCTTTGAAGCCTGATCGTGTTTGCGCTGATCGAAAACCGTCAGCGATTCCGGCCCGTCGATCTGTTTGTAAGCGAAAACCAGGGCCTTATCGTAGCCGATCATGCGAGTCCCCATGGCGGTGAACTCGTACTGCATGATGCTGCGGCGCGTGAACAGCAGCAGAATCTGGCCGAAATCGTTGACGGCGCCCGAAAGGCCGTATTTTTCGAATTGTTTCAAGAGTTCTTTTTTGCTGTCGTCGCCGGAGGCGGTCATCGCCTTGGCGAGTTCTTCCTGGGCATTTTTCGATTCGGTGACTTTGCGGCCGTCGGCGGTAATGACGCGGCGAAGCTCGTGAATGGCGCCGGATTCGGTGGCGAATTTAGCAAATCCGTACTCGGAAACGATCTCGTGCTCGATCCATTTGGGGGGAGCGGGGTTCGAATCGGCGGCGTGAAACCGGGAGGGCGGCTTGACGGCGCTCTGATGGAGCGTTTCCGTGGCCAGAACTTCAGGCGCAAGTTTAAGAAAAGCTTCGGCTTCTTCGGAAACGCGGGCGGTCATTTTCTGGGTGAGATCGTCGGCCCGGAGGGTGGCGGCAAGGAGGAAAAACGCGCAAAGCCGCATGGAACCAGCATACAACGGCGTGGGAAGCGCGGACCGGGAATTGGGGAACCGGCCACTACCTGCTGCCTACTTTCCACTGCCCGGTTTTTAAGTACCCATTCGGCCCAAAAAAGCGTCATCATAAATGCTATGAAAGCCGTTCGCTTGACGCTGATGGTGTGCGCGCTCGGCTTGGTCGTGCGGGCGCAATTTCCAATTCCGGGACAGTACCCTCCGGGCGGCTATCCCGGGCAGTATCCGCCGGGAACGTACCCACCGGGGCGATATCCGCCGGGCCAGGGTCCTAACAACAATCCCAACGGCCCTCCGAAGATGAAACGCCGCAACGGCAATCCCGACGCGGGGACGAGCACCACCACATACGGGATGCTGCGCACGGTGGCGGGAAGCCAGTTCGTGCTCGAAGCCGAAGATCATCGCATCATCACTTATCGCACCACCGGCCCGGTGAAAGTGCAGCGCGACGGCAAGGATGTCGATCTTGCGAACCTGTCGGCGGGCGATCACCTGATCGTCGATTCGACGGAAAACAACGACGGCTACTTCACGGCGACCGATGTCAGGTGGGATAAAGCGGGAACGCCGGCGGATCGCGCGGCGGCGTCGCAGACGTGGGACCTTCCCAAGCTCGACGGCCGCGGAGCGGCATCGCCGGGTTATTCGGCATCGTCGCCGCCTCCACAGGCGGGCGATGACCGGCCCATTTTGCGGCGCAGGTCGTCGGATGACAGCGCGTCGTCTTCGAATCCGCCGGCCTCGAATCCGCCGGCGAACGCGAGCGCGAATCCGCCGCCGCAGCCTTCGGCTCAATCGGCTGACGAGCAGGCGGACAATCGGCCCACGACGGAAGTCACCCCGCCCGCTCCGCCCAGAGACTCGGACGATCCGGGTCCTCCCACGCTTCGTCATGGAGCGCCGGAATCGGCGCGCGTCGCGCCGCTGTCTTCGCCGGAACCGAAACCGCAGCCTGCGCCGGCTCAAAATCCGACCAATCCGGCGGGCGCCGAAACCAGGCGGCCGATGCAGGTTCTGGGGCAGCCTTCCGACGATCCGGTGATCCAGCAGACGCGGGAGAAAGCGGCGGAGTTCGGGGGACAGCTCCCCAATTTCTTCTGCCAGCAGATGACCACGCGCTATGAAAGCGACCATCCGCGCGAGGGGTGGACGGCGCTCGATATCGTGACCGCGGATGTCGCCTATGAAGAGGGCCGCGAATCGTACAAGAACATCAAGATCAACAACAGGCCGGTGAACAAGTCGATGGAGGACATCGGCGGAACGCGATCGAGCGGCGAATTCGCCAGCATCCTCGAAGACCTGATGAGCCCGGACACCGCGGCGATTTTCCGCAAGAACGGAACCGACTCCATCGCCGGGCGGTCAGCATGGGTTTACACCTTCGAGGTTCCGCGCGAGCGCTCGCACTGGCGCGTGGAAGCGCCGGCGCAGTTGTATTATCCGGCGTTCAAAGGTTCCGTCTGGATCGACAAGCAGACCTACCGGGTGTTGCGCATTGAACAAGAAGCGTCCAATATTCCGATCCTGTTCCCGTTCGACACGGTGGAGACGGCGACCGATTACAACTACGTTCGACTCTCGACGCCGCAGGAATATCTGCTGCCGGTGGATGCCGAGGTGTTAAGCTGCGTCCGCGGCAGCAGCAATTGCGCGCGCAACCGGATCGAATTCCGCAATTACCGCAAGTTCGAAAGCGAATCGAGCATCACATTCGGCGTGAAGGATCCGGATAAATAGGCCGCCGGGCATCGCCATGAGTGGCGACGCGGCACGCAGAGTGCGTGCGCTACGTAACCATCCGGCAGGCACAAACGCTTATTCACAAAAGGTGGTACGCTACTCGTCTTGACTCCTGTAATTTCAACTCCTGCTCAAAAGCGCGCGGCGTCGGGGGCGCTGTTCGTTCTTCTCCTTTTATTCACCGCGAGCGGCTGCGCCGCCTTGATTTACGAAGTGGTCTGGTATCAGCTTTTGCAGCTTGCTATTGGATCGACTTCGGTGTCGCTTGGAATTCTGCTGGCGACGTTCATGGGCGGTCTGTGCATCGGGAGCCTGTGGCTTCCACGCTGGCGATCGGCGGACCATCCGCTGAAGCTCTACGCAAAACTGGAGCTGGGACTGGCGGCCTGCGCGGTTGCGGTTCAGTTCGCGATTCCGCTGCTCAGCCGCGTGTACATGTCGGGCGCCGAGCACGGCCTTCCCAACATGCTGCTGCGCGGAATTCTGGCCGCGATCTGCATGCTTCCGCCGACGATTCTGATGGGCGCGTCGCTGCCCGCGATCGTGCGCTGGGTTCGCGCAAGCGATGACGGCGTGAAATGGTGGGGTTATCTTTACGCCGGGAACACGGCCGGCGCGGTGGCGGGGAGCCTGCTCGCAGGATTTTATCTGCTGCGCGTGTTCAACATGACCACGGCGACCCTTGCGGGTGCGGCGATCAACCTGGTTGTCGGCGCGGTGAGTTGGGTTCTCGCGTCGCGTCTTCCCGAGCACGCATCGGAACCGGAGCCGGTGGAAGCAGAACCGGCGCGTCCGAATGTGTGGCCGGTTTATCTCGCGATTGCGCTTTCGGGCGCGACGGCGCTGGGCGCGGAAGTCGTGTGGACGCGATTGTTGAGCATGCTGCTGCTGGGCACGGTTTACGTGTTTTCGATTATTCTGGCGGTGTTTCTATTCGGGCTGGCGATCGGGAGCGCGATGGGATCGCGGATTTTGAAGCTGGTGCGGCCGCAATCGGCGCTGGGATGGTCGCAGATTCTGCTGACGCTGGGGATCGCGTGGACGGCGCGCTCGATTATTCACGACCTTCCTTTCTGGAAGGACGATCTTCTGGCGACGCCCGACGCGTGGCACATGTACTGGCTGGACATGCAGAGGGTGCTGTGGGCGATTCTGCCGGCGACGCTTGCCTGGGGCGCGAGTTTTCCGTTCGCCTGCGCGGCGGTTGCGCGGCCCAATGACGATTCGGGAAGAACGGCGGGCGGGATTTACGCGGCCAACACGCTGGGCGGGATTGCCGGGGCGCTGGTGGTGAGCCTGATTCTGATTCCCTGGATCGGATCGCAGCAATCCGAGCGCGTGCTACTGATCGCGGCCGCGGCGAGCGGGCTGATCGTGATCCTTCCGATGGTTCGCGAATCGTTGTACGGGATCGCGGGGGTGGCGGCGGCGATCGCGCTGCCGCTGATCCTGACGCGCGGCATCGAGCCGATTCCGGGCGAGCTGATCGCTTACGGCCGGTACATGGCGACCAACCAGGGGCACTCGACGATTCTTTATACGGCGGAGGGACGCAACTCTTCGGTCGCGATTTCGCAGTGGGAAAACGGGACGATTTACGTCAACGTGAACGGGCACGTGGAAGCGACCACCGAAATTTACGACATGCGGCTCCAGCGCATGGTCGGGCATCTGCCGGCGCTGCTCAATGCGAATGCGAAATCGGTGCTGGGGATCGGATTCGGAGCGGGAGTTTCCGCGGGGACGTTTACACGCTATCCCAACATCGAAAAGATCACGGTTTGCGAAATCGAGCCGGTGATTCCGCCGGCGTCCACGAAATATTTCGGCAAGGAAGACTACCAGGTTGCGCTGAATCCCAAGACGCACATCGTTTTCGACGATGCGCGGCATTACCTGATGACCACCAGCGCGAAATACGACATCATCGCGTCGGATCCGCTGGATGTGTTCGTCAAGGGAACGGCGGCGCTGTATTCGCGCGAATATTTCGATGCGGTGAAGCGGCATCTGAATCCCGGCGGGATTTTCACACTGTACGTTCCGCTGTATGAAACCGACGAGCCGACGATCAAGAGCGAGCTCGCCACGTTTTTCGATGCGTTTCCGAATGGGACCGTGTGGGCGAACCTGCGCGACGGCGAAGGCTACGACATGGTGTTCATGGGCCAGGCCGAGCCGCTGCGCGTGAATCTGGACGAGATTCAGCGCCGGGTTTTGCGCGAGGATTTTGCGCCCGTGCGCGATTCGCTGCGCGAGATCGGGGTAAGCAGCCTGTTCGATCTATTCGGGTCGTATGCGGGCGGCGCGCGCGATCTGGCGCCATGGATCGCGGGGGCCCCGCTCAATACTGACGGCGATCTGAAGCTGAGTTATCTGGCGGGGTGGGGCATCAACTCGAACCTGGCGGACAATCTATATCGCCAGATGCTGCGATACCGGCATCCGCCGCAGGATGTCTTTACGGGCTCGCCGGAGCTGGTGCACGCGCTGATGTCGGCGTTTTAGATTATTTTCAGGATTCTCGTCAGGCGAGAGCCAACGCGTTCCGCTGCGGTCGCGCCTCAAGGCCGCCCGCGCGATGCGAGGCGCGACAGCGATGGAGCGCGTTGGTCCGGCCGATGGCCGTGCGCGGAATTAGATTCCTTTGCCGGCGTTGAAGCGATTTTCCGCTTCTTCCCAGTTGACGAGATTCCACCACGCGGCGATATATTCGGGACGGCGGTTCTGATATTTCAAATAATACGCGTGTTCCCACACATCCAGGCCCATGACGGCGAACTTGCCCTCCATCAGCATGGAATCCTGGTTCGCGCTGGAGGTGATATCGAGCCTGTTGCCGTTCTTGAGCAGCCAGGCCCATCCGGAACCGAAGCGCGTCGCGGCCGCTTGTCCGAATTTTTCCTTGAACGAGTCGAAGCTGGCGAAGCTCGCGTGGATCGCCTGCGCCAGGTTGCCTGCGGGCGATCCGCCTTTTCCCGGTCCCATGATTTTCCAGAACATGGAGTGATTGGCGTGGCCGCCGGCGTTGTTGCGAACCGCGGTGCGGATGTTTTCCGGCACGATCGAGCAGTTGTTAGCGAGCAGTTCCTCAAGCGACTTGTTCTGCAAATCCGGCGCCGATTCGAGCGCCTTGTTGAGATTGGCGACATACGCGCCGTGATGCTTCCCGTGATGGATCTCCATCGTCATTTTGTCGATGTACGGCTCAAGCGCGTCAGATGCGTAGGGCAATGGTGGCAGTGTGAATGGCATTGTTTCTCCTAGTGTGAGTTAGATGCACGTTGGTAGGCATCGGCGACACGAAACATCGCCGCTTCATGAAAATGGTTGGCGACCACCTGCAATCCGACCGGCAGTCCCTGGCGCGTCAAGCCGCAGGGCACGCTCATACACGGCACGCCCGCCAGATCGCCGGTGATGGTGAAGATATCGGAAAGGTACATGGCGATGGGATCGTCGATTTTTTCGCCCAATTTGAACGCCGGGAACGGGGAAACCGGCGCGACAATGGCGTCCACCCGCTCGAAGGCCTGCGCGTAGTCGCGCGCGATCAGCGCCCGGACCTTCTGGGCCTTCAGATAGTAGGCGTCGTAATAACCGGCGCTCAAGACGTAGGTCCCGAGCATGATGCGGCGCTTGCACTCGGCGCCGAAACCTTCGCCGCGCGTGAGCCGGTACATATCGCTCAAGTTTTCCGCCGATGAGGCGCGCGTGGTGTAGCGAACGCCGTCGTAGCGCGCGAGATTGGAGCTGGCTTCCGCGGTGGCGATGATGTAATAGGTCGCGATGGCGTAGGGGGTGTGGGGAAGCTCGATTTCGCGCACTTCACAGCCGAGATTTTTCAAGACATCGATCGCCTTGTGAACCAGATCGCCGGTTTCGCTTTC
>JASHWA010000401.1 GCA_030044325.1 Bryobacteraceae bacterium | reverse complement strand
GCAATTCAACACGAGCGTCAACACGCTCGCCTATCTCGCGACCAGCGGGGTTCTTCACGCGCTGCCGGGCGTTGGGTTGGGCAACAGCGCGGCCGGCTATCCGTGGGGCGACAACGCGCGGCACGTGCAGATCGCGCTGCGGGTCGTGTTTTAAACGATCGTAGTGAGTGGTTGGTGGTTGGTCGCCGTATCTTGCGAGAACCGCGATCTGTGCGCTCCCGACGACTGACTACCAACCACGCACTACCAACCACGCACTACCAACCACGAACTACGAGCCACGCACCACGAACTCCTGCGCGGCGCGCCACAGCGATACTTCGAGGCCGATCGGAAATTCTCTGATCTCGACGCGCTGGAATTTGGTGCGGGAAGCCATCTGCTCGAACTGGGCCCGCGTGTAGGCGCGCTTCAACAGCATGAAGCGGAAAATCAGCTTGGTGGCGGACGAGTTCATCGCGCTGAGCTGCATCTGGCCGATCGCCTCATCCAGCTTTTTGGGCGGGACGTCGGAGCGCAGGTCGATGATCAGCGCCTGGCCGCCCTTTGCGAGCACGCGATACATCTCTTCGAGCGCCTGCACCGGCTCGGTGAAATTTTTGAAGGCCGCTCGGCACAGGATGAAATCGAAGCTTTCCGAGGGGAACGGCATGGCCGACGCGTTGCCTTGCTGGAACGCCACGCTCACTCCCGCCTGGGCTGCATTCTTTCGCGCGATATCGACGAAGGTCGGGCTGATGTCGAGTCCGGTCACCTGGTTGCGCGCCAGCCTGGCGAGCTCGATCGAAAAATATCCGGGTCCCGGGGCGACTTCGAGCACGCGCGCTCCCGGCGCCTCGTCCGCCACTCTTCGCGCCAGCGCCTCAAACTCGCGCATCGATTTGCCGGTCAGCGAGGCGTACCACTTGGCGATCCATCCGTTCATCCCGATGCCTTTATACGGCTTCATCGTCACGGCATGCTCCATGGGAAAACTCCTTCGAATGGATGGTAACCGGAGACAGGGAGGGAGCTGAAACGGGATTCGGCGAACGCCCGCGAGGAACCGGCGAGCGGCGCGCGCCTTTTGTCAAGCGCGGCTAAAGGTCCGATCAGCTTCCGGATTAAGAACCCGCGCGATTACTGGCGCGGCCCGTGACGACGACGTTTACGCTCTACGATTTGTGCGGCGCCGCGGACGCTAATTTATGAAATCCGGACAATGCTCTAGAACAGGTCGCCGATTTCTTTGGCGGTGGTGCGCGCTTCAATGTGGATCAAGCCGGCGTTTCCGCCTTGCGGGCTGATCACTGCGAGCACGGCTTTCGATCCCGCCGAATACACGAACAGCGCGCCGTCTTCGGCCTGAATGGAGACTTCGCCCAGCGAGCCGGCGCTCATGCTGTCGCTGATGCGGCGTCCCAGGCTGGAGGCCGCCGCGGCCATGGCGGCCACGCGGTTGGGGTCCGAACCGTTCGACAACGAATGCGCGATCGGCAATCCCTCATTGGACGCCAGCAGCACGCCTTTCAATTCCGGAATGGAAGTGCGCAGAGCTTCGATATGCGCCTTCAGTGCCTCACCTTTCGCCATATTTTTCCTCGTTTTTCATGGTTGATGTCGAGCACTTGTATGATCGTCCGGTAAGGAAAGAACTTTAGTGTTCCGGCATAGAGGAAACAACTAATTCGGACGTAAGTGAGGGAGGACTTGGGCGGCCCGCCGCGCGGCCAGTTTCATGACGCGGAGCGCCGGCGGCGACTGGGCCGTGCCACCGTTGGGACTAAGGCCTTCTCATTAAGGCCCGCTAGGGTTTCCTCCTCAAAACCGCTACATAAGTGCTTTACCGCATGGAAAGCCGTAAGAGTGCTCTTTAGCATGAGGTAGGAAAGGACGATTAGAGGCACATGCGGTGTCTGTATTGCGGCAAGGAGCTGGCCCTCCTGAAACGCTGGACCAGCGGCGGAGAGTTCTGTTCCGACGCTCACCGCCAGCAATATCAGGAGGAATATAACCAGCTCGCGCTGAACCGACTGCTGCAAGCCAAACCGCAAAAACCGAAGCCAGCGGCCGAGCCTGCGCCGCCGCCCGCCGCTGCGGCGGCGCCCAGGGTCGAACCACCCGCCCCCGCCCCCGCGCCCCAACCGGCTCCGACCTTAGAACCAGCTCCGGTGACGGCGCAGGCTCCGATACCGGAACCTGAGCCCGAGCCTGAGCCCCAACCGGAACCCGAACTCGTGAAGGAACCTGAGCCCGAGCCTGAACCCGTCTTGGAAGAGGAGCGCGCGCCCGCCGATTTGAACGGCTTTCTGATCGAGCTGCCGATTCCAGTAGGCGCGGAAGTTCGCGCGACGGCCGGCGCCGGAGAGGCTTACAGCCGTCCGTTTCCCCCGCAGCTTCCCCGGCGCGAGATCGTCAATAGCGAAAGCACGCTGGTGCTCTCCGGGCATCTGACCCTGGCGCCCTCCGGCCGCGCGAGAGATTACGCCTCACGGCCGGTCGAGCGCCGGCTGGAAGTTCGAGAGTTTGTCCGCGCAGCGCCGGCCGCCGGCTTCGATGCGCCATTCGCGTTGAACGCGCTGGGCGAAGCCGGATTAACCGAAATTTCCGAGGAGTCCATGGACATTCTGTTCTTTCCCCACCCCCCGAGATCGTCTCCCGAGTTGTGGCAGCAGGACGCGGCAGCGTTCGCCTTCGGCTACGAACTGGGCGCGCTCTCACGCGTCGCCTTCCGCACCACGGGACTCGAAGACACGAGCGATGGTCTCGATCTCATGCCGGTGGAGCCGCTGGAGGAGCAACTGGCGGGTGGCGCTCCGGCCCAATTC
>JASHWA010000042.1 GCA_030044325.1 Bryobacteraceae bacterium | reverse complement strand
CGAGCCAATTCAATTGCACCGATCATTGTCGAAAAGATCGCAAAGAACGCCCGCTCTTTGTCCACGGTCCTGCGGCCAGGCATAAAAGGTAGCATTCGACTTCTGTATTTCGCCAGCTCGCCAAAGATGTGCGCCTTCATCGCCTTGTTGGACCGCGCCAGCTCGGAGCCAAGAGCCGCCAGCGGGCAGTCCCATTCGGGGTGATCGCAGTGCTCCGGGCTCAGGTAGGTTTTGACGATCGCTTTCCAGGCCGCACCGGCCCGAGACTGTTCCGCAGCCTGAACCAGATGATCGCCTATCTCCTGGAAAGCGGTGCGCAGAGCCTCGATCAGCAGCTCTTCCTTGTCGCGGAAGTGCTTGTAAAAGCCCCCGTGGGTAAGGCCCGTGTCCCGCATGACGGCGGACACCGCGGCGCCCGTCAAGCCTTCAGTGCGCACGCGCTGCGAGGCTTCTCTCACGATCTTCTGGTGGATTTCAGCTTTATGCTCCGGTTGGTAACGCATGGCTCCTTATAGGATGCTGGTAATCATCTCACGCTGCAATATGTCCATCGGCCGCGCCGTCAACGAATCTGAATCCATAGGATTATATGCATAATCCTATGAGCAGGAGGCCGCAATGTCAACAGCAACCGTTTTCCTGACTCAGATGGTTCTGGGTTACGTCGCCTGGGTGCTTTTCTTCAGCACCTACCTGAGGCCGAAGCTCAGAACGATGGAGTGGGTTGAATCGCAACGCGCCATCGCCACATTACACAGCTTTCGCTTCTTCGGGCTCGTTTTCATTCTTCCCGGCGTCACTGGTCCAAGTCTTCCCGCGAGCTTCGCCCAGTTCTCCGCCTATGGCGACTTTGCTACAGGCGTATTGGCGCTCCTTGCCCTCCTCACGGTAAGGATACGTCCGGTATTCTGGGGCTTCATCCTCGCCTTTAACGTCGTGGGTGCGACGGACATCCTCATCGACTACTACCACGGCGACCAGGTTGGCCTCGCCCCGATTGCCGGGCAATTGGGCGCTGCCTACGCGATCCCGGTTCTCTACGTGCCATTGCTCATGATCACTCACGTCGTCGCTTTCTATTTGTTGGTGCGTCCCCAGGCCAGAGCGGTTGTTGTCTCGGCACCGGAATAGTCGATGCTGACGTACCACGCAAGCAGTTCGCCCGGAACATCGCGGAGACTCACGATTCCGCGCCAAGTGGCGGAATGGCTCGAAGCTGTCCAGGTCCCGGCGATGCTGTTCCGCCAGCGGTGCGGCCATGAGCAGCGCCGTCTGCTCAGAAGTGTCATAAAAACCGCCTCATGGCAGGCGGGAGAGTTGCGGATCGAGTTCGAGCCGTGTAAGTACCAGAAAGGAAACGGAGAAAGCCGGCGCGATTCTGGAATTTGGCTCCCCGAGCGCTACATTGCAGGAAATGGAGACGACCGGCATGCCGAGAGGAGACTGCAAGCTGTTGATTCTCAGTACGGTTCGGTAAATTTCCCAGATGAAGCTGGTGGGCCGCTGTGAACCTGCCGGAACTCTCTCCGGCTTCCTTTCTTGGCTCGCGTTGACACGTCGTGAGGAGCACCGTAACATCAGGTCATGGGACCGATCTCTGAAACCTATCGTTACATCGTCCGGTCGCAGGGCGTTCGGAGCGGCCACGCCATTGTGGAGGGCACCCGAATCGCCGTTCACGACGTTATTGGCTTGCTTCAGAATGGCGAAACGGTGGAAACGATGACGGCAAGCTGCTTTCCGCAACTCACGCGATCCCAGGTTTACGAGTGCCTCGCTTACTATGAGGACCACCGCGGCGAGATCGACTTGCTCGTGGCCCGGCAGATGGCGCGCGCGTCTGAGTGAAGTTCCTTCTCGATCACGATGTACCCGAGGATCTGAGCTACCTCCTCGAGCAACTGGGCCACGATGTCATCCTTTTGCGTAGAGCCCTTCCCGAAGACGCCTCGGACGAAGCCGTGCTCCAGTTTGCCCACGACCGCGGTTGCGTGCTATTGACTTGCAACCGGGACGACTTTCTCGACCTCGCAACAAAGAAACCTCATCACGGGATCGTCATCGTCATCCGCCGCAGGACGCGAGCTGCCGAACGAGCGGCCTTGTTCCGGCTCCTTGAGGTCGCCGGGGAAACCGGCCTCCGGAATAATGTCAACTTCGCCTGAGCCAAATCCGATAGGCAGGTTGACGATTCGCCGGTCGTTAACGATTGGGCTGGGAAAATTTTGTGTACCGGTCGGGCGGCCAAACAAGACTTTGGCTCCTCAGGTAGGACTCGAACCTACAACCCTTCGGTTAACAGCCGTAGGAATCAACGAACGCTCGTGTTACAAACACAAGGCTTACACGCGCAAAATGGAATTTTCGACTCATTTTGGGGGCGATTTGGGGGTACTTCGCTGCCCCGTCCGTCTCCCATGCTTCACCGACGCGCTCAAACTGTCTGGCGCGTGATTAAGCAGAGGTGTCCACCAAGCGCTACTTCATCTTGAAGGACCCGTCAGGGAGCTTTTCGCGATGCGCCGCGTGGCATCCCTGGCACGCTCCGCCGATGGTCTTCAAGTCAGCCGACGCTTTGTCCCACTCTCCCGCATGCGCCGCCGCTGCCAGATCCTTGGCCGCATTGTGCGCAGTCTCCGCGATCTTTACGCCGTCCGCCATTTTATGCTCTTCGAAGTGCCCTTTCACATCATCGAAGAGTCTGGCCAGCTTATCGGCACTGGCGGCTGTCTGGGGGCCGTCTTTCGCGGCAACGCTTTTGCGCAGACTCGCGAAGCCGGCGTTGGTTTCCTTCATCCACTTCTCGAACTCTTCGTGATCCTGCGCCCACACGACACCGGCCACCAACACTGCGGACATCGCTGCCGTAATCACTGTTTTTCGCATGGCTCAACGCTCCCTTCAAGTGTCAAGTTTTTGATTTTGGCCCGAATCTGTCATTTCTGGCCTTCATTTGCCTTCTCTGAAATCTGCATTCTTTTCGTGTTTGCCAGCGCTTGCGCGCGAGTGATCTGATCGGGCGTCATTTCCTTTCCGATGCGGTCCCGTAACGAAGCACTCTCGGAAGTCTGTCCGGCGGCGATGTCAAGCCACGCGTATGCCCACACATAATCCCGCTCCACGCCTTGCCCGTTCGCATACATGATTGCAACATTGTTTTGCGCGACGGCATAACCCAGATCCGCGGATTTTCGAAACAGCCCGAACGCCTGAAGCCAGTCGCGCTTCACTCCGCGGCCGTTAAGATACATCACGCCGAGATTGTTCGTCCCTTCGGGATCATCCTGCGCCGCGGCAAGGCGATACCAGTGCACCGCCTGCCGGTCGCTGCGGCGTACACCGCGGCCGGTTGCATAGAGCACACCGAGATTGTTCTGAGCTTCAGCGTCGCCCCGCAACCCCGCTTTGCGGTACCAGTGAACAGCCTGCTTCAGGTCGCGGGAAACGCCGAGACCATTCGCATACAGGAACGCGAGATTATATTGCGCCGCGATATGACCCTTTTCCGCCGCGCGCCGGTAATAAGCTGCGGCGAGCGCGTAATCCTGTGCAACGCCGTCGCCGTCCGCCAACCGGACGGCCTGAAGATAGTCCTGTTCGGCCTGGCTCGGCTGCGCCTGGATCTTCGGAAGCGGCGTCCGCGATGGAATGTCCGCGGTTGCGATCGCGGCTACGAGAGTCATCAGACAGCATGTGCGTAAATGTTTCATCGATCTCCTCCATTCCGTGGTCGCGGCGTGGATATAAGGCGAATGTCATCGAGTATAAAGTCGCGGCCCTGCATTCGAACCGACGCGGATATCGATTCGCCCGCCTTGAGCGTCACAAGCTGCGCCGGATTCGCGACCAGAAATTCCATCGCATCGGGCGGCTTCATCGCGCCCATCAGCCCGGGCACGGCGTCGTGATACAGCGCGATCACGCCGTCTGCGGGATACACGCACACGACCTCGCCACGGAGCCTGTAGCGATGCTCACGTGCCCGCCGGCGGGTGACGTCCGGAATCCAGGGGTTTGAAAATTTCTGATTAGCCAGGAAATCTTCGTCGGTGAGTGAGCGCAGAAAGGCGAGCACGTCCCGCGTCTCCTGTTCGCTCAACGAGAATTGCTTGACAAACTCGCTCTTGTTCGGATTGTCCGCGCCCACGCCGGCATTCGGACCGGATTTGATCGTGCGTCCCCCGGACTTGTAATGCTCCATTACCTTGTCGAGCGTGCGGATGCTTCCGTCGTGCATGTAAGGCCCGGTGACGGCGATGTTCCGGAGCGTCGGCGCCTTGAATCTGCCGACGTCCGCATCGTCGTTCGTAAACAGATACAGCCCGAGATTGGGCTCGGGATAAGAAAACTTGCCTTTCAGGTTGTAAAGGCCCGTATTGTGGAATTCGACCTCGGCGAATCCTTTGTCCAGATAGTCGACTGTGCCGGTGAAGCTAAATCCGCCGTGGCAGTGAAAACATTCCAGCCGTTCGCTGAAAAACAGCGCTTCGCCGCGCTTTGCCGATTGGCTGATCGCGTTGGGATCGTCACCGTTCCGATAGCGATCGTAAGGGGAGTTGCCGGACAAAAGGGTTCGCTCGAAGCTCGCGATGGCTTTGGTAACATTGCCCGGCGTGAACGGATCTCCCTCGCCCGGAAACGCGGCCGCAAACAACTTCCTGTACAGCGCGACACCCCTTAAACGCTTGGCAAGCAGATCTTCTTTCCCCGTCATCCCCAGTTCCACCGGATCTTCGCCGAACATCGGCACCAGCGCCTGGCTTTCGAGCGTGCGAACGTTCGGATTC
>JASHWA010000400.1 GCA_030044325.1 Bryobacteraceae bacterium | reverse complement strand
GTCCTGGGCGCGCTGGTTCCGATCGTCGCGCAGAACCGCATGAACTACCCGCTCGTTTCCGAACGGAGCGGTCATGTCGCCCTCGGACTCGCTCTGCGCAAACTCGACGTTTCGGCAACCTTCATGCAGACCGCCGCCCATCCCGACGATGAGCACAACGCGCTCTACGCGATGTTCACCCTCGGCATGGGCCTCCGCTCCATAGACGTGCAGACCAACCGCGGGGAAGGCGGGCAAAACGAAATCGGCCCTGAATTGTTCTATGACATCGGCGTCCTGCGCACCTCCGAGCTTCTGGCCGCCCATCGCATCGACGGCGCCGAGCAGTATTTCACCCGCGCCATCGACTACGGCTACGACTTCGATCCGCAGGCCGTGATCGACAAGTGGGGCCGCGACCAAATCGTCGGCGATTTCGTGCGTCTCATCCGTACCTTCCGCCCGGACGTTGTCCTCACCATGAATATCCAGGGCCGCGGCGGCGATCGCGCGCATGAAGCCACCACGATTCTCAGCCGCGAAGCCTGGAGCGCCGCGGCGGACCCGCAAAAATATCCCGAGCAGATCCGCGAAGGTTTGCGCCCCTGGCAGGCGAAAAAACTGTATTTCACCGCGGCGTTCGGGCGCGGAGGGCGCGGCGGCCGCGGCGGACCTGCTCCAGCGCCCCCTCCCGATCCGAAAATCAAGCTGGTTCGTCCCGATACGGCCAGGTACGATCCGCTGCTCGGCCGAACCTACGCCGAAATCGGCCAGGATGCCCGCACCAATCATAAGTGCCAGGGCATGTCCGGACTTCCCCCGCTTCCCGGAATCGCCGGCGGCCGCGGCGGATTCGGACCGGCCGGTTATCAATTGATGGAATCGACCATCCCCGGCGAAATGGATAAAACCGAAACGTCGATGTTCGACGGCATCGACACCAGTCTCGCCGCCGTTGCGAACTACGCCGGTCCCAATCCGCCCCAGGCTCTGAAATCCGCGCTCGCCTCGATCGTCGAAGACGCGCGCAAGGCACAACACGAATTCGACGCCGGAAACGACGCAGCCGTCGCCGCGCCGGTGGAAGCCGGCTTGATCGCCTTACGCGATCTTCGAGCGCGTCTCGGCTCGCTCGGGCTTAGCGACGGCGCGCGCTATGAAATCGATGCGCGCTTAAAGATCAAAGAGCGCGATTATGAAGACGCCGTGATGGTCGCCAATGGACTGGTCTTCGACGCGGTTGCCGATGACGGCCTGGTCATCGCGGGCCAGCCCGTAAAACTCTCGATCCTCGCTGAAAATCACAGCACGAACGAAGTTCAGATCGAGAAAGTCGCGATCGAAGGCTTCGACGGCGGAAATTGCGCAGCCGGCGCGATCAAGAGCGCCGTGTACACCTGTACGACCGACGCCCACATCCCCAACGACGCAAAACTCACCACGCCTTATTATCACGACAATTACTGGGCGCATCCGGAAAATCCGGCGATCAGCATCTTTGATCCCGGCGTCGAGTTCGGCGTTCCCTTCGCGCCATCGCCGTTCCGCGTAAATTTCGTCATAAAAGCCGGATCGGTCGAAGTGAGCAAGCGCCTTCCGGTCGAGTACCGCTACGTGCGCGACATCTACAACGGCGATAAACGCATGGAGTTAAATGTGGTGCCCGCGTTTTCCGTGCGTATGACTCCTCCGCTCGCCGTGATTCCGATGTCGTCGAAACCGGTGGAGCGCGAGGTTCACGTCGCCGTGACCAACAGCACCAAGGGAGCGGCACAGGCGTCCGTGTCGCTCGAAATTCCTTCCGGATGGAAAGCATCGCCGGCGAGCGTGCCCATCAGCTTCGTGCACGAAGACGAATCCCTTTCTGCGCGCTTCGAAATCACCGCGCCCGCGGGCGTCAGTCCCGGCGAATATTCGTTGCGCGCCGTGGTCACTTCCGGCGGACGCGAATATTCGAACGGCTACCAGGCGATCGAATACCCGCACATCGAGCGGCGCCAGGTGATCAAACCCGCCGCGATCGCGCTCAAGGTGATCGACGTCAAGACCGTTCCCAACCTCACGGTCGGCTATGTCGACGGCGTGGGCGACCAGGTGCCGCCGGCGATCGAGCAACTGGGCGCCAAAGTCGTCTTCATCGGCGAGGACGATCTCGCCTGGGGCGATCTTTCGCGCTACGACGTGATCGTCACCGGCGTTCGCGCTTATGAGCGCCGCGCCGATCTGCGCGCCTACAATCACCGCCTGCTCGATTACGCCGCGCATGGCGGAACGGTGATCGTGCAGTACAACAAAATGGAGTTCAACCAGGAGCAGTACGGCCCCTACCCCGCCAAGGTGAGCGGCAATCGCGTGAGCGATGAAACCGTTCCGGTAAAAATCCTGGTTCCCTCCGATCCCGTCTTCAACTATCCCAATAAAATCGGCCCCGCGGCGTGGGCCCACTGGGTCCAGGAGCGGGGCCTGTATTTCCTCGGCGAAAAAGATCCCAAGTACATCGACCTGGTTGCGATGACCGATTCCTACAAAGACAATCCCGGCGAAAAACTCGGATCGCTGGTCGAGGCGAAGGTCGGAACCGGCCGCTGGATCTATGTGGGCCTGGGATTGTGGCGCCAGTTACCCGCGGGAACCGATGGCGCCTATCAGTTGCTCGCGAACCTGCTCAGCCTTTCGCGCGCGGCGGGCGCGGGAACAACCGGGACCGCACAGTAGCGTGGACAGCCGGTAAGACCGGCCGTCGCCCTGGCCGTGCTACCATACCCGAAAATGACACGCCGCGATTTCCTGTGTGGACTCTTGTCTCCGTTTCTCGCCCGCGCGGACGCCGGACGGCCGAAGCAGATTTACCTCATCCGCCACGGCGAAAAAACCGGCGACAAGAGCGACATTCATCTCAACCCGCGCGGAATGGAGCGCGCCGCCGCGCTCTCGAAGCTTTTCCCCGGCCGGTTTGAGCCGCCCGAGGTGCTGTTTGCCTCGCACCAATCCGCGCACAGCAATCGCGAGGTCGAAACCATCCGCCCGCTCGCTCAGTCGCTGCATCTTCCGATCGACGACAGCTTCGCGGACGAAGATTATGCCCGCCTCGCGCGCCGCCTTCTCACCGGCTTTGCGGGCAAAACCATCCTGGTGTGCTGGCATCACGGAAATCTGCCGGCCTTCGCGGCGGCGTTAGGCGTGAAGAACCCTCCCTCGCCCTGGCCCGACACTCAATTCGATCGCTTGTGGAAAATATCCTTCGGCGCCACCGGCGCAGTGATGGAAAATCTGCCGGAACACCTGCTCGCGGGCGATTCATAGATTCTTCAGGCTGTAACGTTACGGTCACGCCGCTGTGACAATCAACCGGTAGCCTGGATCAATTCCAAAAAAGTGAGGGATTGATGAGGCACCTCTTTCGAAACATCGCCACCAGTGTCCTGTTGCTTTCCGCCGGATGGATTCCACTTCAAGCACAGTCCGTCGGAACGATTAGCGGAACGGTAATCGACCAGGTAGGAAAACCGATCGCCGGAGCGTCCGTCGAAATCAGGAATGAAGCGACCGGCGCCTCGCGTGATGTCAATTGCGACGATAATGGAAAATTCTCCGCGCCGGATCTCCCTCCCGGGACCTACACGATCGCCGCTTCTGCGCCGGGGTTCGCGTTGGCCAAACGCTCCGGCGGACAGGTGACTGCCGGGCAGACGCTGGACGTCCCCATCTCGATGACCGTGCAGACGCTTACCACCACCGTCAACGTCAACGAAACAATCTCCATGGCTGCGGCGACGGCGCCCTCCGGCAACACGCTCGCAGCAACCTCCGCTAAAACCGAAGTCACCAGCGATTTCATCAAGAATTTCATGTCACCCGTAGCCGACTACTCCGAATACGTGAACTACGCGCCGGGCACCTTCAGCCTGAACCCGAACGGCATCGGACTCGGCCAGGGGAAAACGTTCTTTCGCGGCTTCCAGGACGGCGATTACACCATGACCTTCGACGGAATTCCGTTTGAAGACACCAACACGCCGACGCATCACTCCTGGGCGAATTTCCCCAGCGGCTGGACCGATTCGGTCGAGTTCGACCGCAGCCCCGGCCTCTCCTCCAACTTCGGCCCCACCAATTTCGGCGGAACGATCAACTTGTTCTCTCCTCCGCTGGTTTCCGATCCCGATATTCGCGCGACGGTCTCTTACGGCTCCTGGGACACGCGCATCCTGCAACTCGACGCCGACAGCGGATTTTTCGGTCCCGGCAACAAAAACAGCTTCCTGATGGATATTCAGCAGCTGCTGTCGAACGGTTATCAAACCTTCAACCATCAGAAGCGCGACGCCGGATATGGGAAATATCAATACCGCTTGTCCTCCCGCACTTCGCTCACTTTGTACGGCGGCCTGGTGGACATCTGGACCAACACGCCCAACACCACCAACCCCACGCGCGCGCAGGTCGCCGAGTACGGCGACAATTACCTGCTCGACGGCACGCAGTATCTTCCGAGCGGCGCTCCCGATCCCTATTGGTACGGCCTCGACACCTATCACGTGCAGACCGATTTCGAATACGCGACATTTTCAAGCGATCTTGGCGCGGGCTGGACGCTCGACGATCGCCTGTACACTACGCGTTACTGGAACAAGCAGTTCTATCAAAACGGCGGCACCATCAACCTGACCGAGTCCAAGCCGAGCGGAGTCGATAAGCTCAACGGCTACCGTCACGCCGGCGATGAAACCACCGCGACCAAGCAGACCAAGTACGGCATCTTCCGCACCGGCATCTGGTATGACTGGGCCTACACGGACCGTTATCAGTACCCGTCGAATCCCATCAGCCAGCTCGACACGCCGCTGCCGAACTTTCACGAGCACTTCATCACCGAAACCTGGCAGCCGTTTGCCGAATTCGAATGGCACCCCCTGCAGAAATTCGTGGTCACCGTGGGCGTGAAGGATGCGAACTACCTGATGCACCTCGACCAGTATCAGGACAACGGGAAAACGGTCGGCTGCCTGGGCGGAGTGGCTTCCACCCAGCCCGGAACCGGCGCGCCGATCTGCATCGGAGGCACGCAGTTCGCGATCCATCAGATCGATTACAACGACCTGCTGCCGAATGTCGCGGCGCGCTACTACGTGACCAACTCGTGGTCGGTTTACGCGCAGTGGGCCGAAGGCAGCATCATTCCGCCCAGCGCGGTTTTCGACGTTCCCAACGGGTCGCCCGCGTCGACCCCCACGCCGACGCTCGCCAAGACGTATCAAACCGGCACCGTGCTGAAGCGCCGCCGCTGGACGCTCGACGCGGACCTGTATTACGTCCATTTCCAGAACGCTTACGATTCTTATGTGAGTCCGGTCGACGACGAAACTTATTTCGTCGCCACCGGGCCGACCAATACCAAGGGCATCGAAGCGGAAAGCAACGTAATTCTGGGATGGGGATTCTCGGTGTACGCCAACGGTTCGCTCGGCTCGGCGAAATACCAGGAAGGCGTCAATATTCCCAACGGCGGCCTGTGGGTGGCCGACACGCCCAAAAATGTGGAGACCATAAGCCTGCTGTGGCGCCGTCAGAACTGGGATATCGGCCTGGTGGACAAGCGTGTGGGTACGCTGTACGACGACAACGGCACCTACACCTATACGATCGACGGAATCAAGATTCCATATCCCGTCGACCAGGCGGTTACCATCAATCCGTTCAACCTGGTGAACGTGTTTTTCAATTACACGATCAAGAACCAGTCCTGGCTGCGCGGCAGCAAGGTCGGCCTCGCGGTCAACAATCTCACGAACAACCGCAGTATCGTCGGCATCACGCCCGGAACCGCCGCGACGGCGACGGTGGCCTACACGCCCAGCTCTACCGATCAGTTGAATCTGTTGCCCGGACGCAGCGTGATGGTGACGTTCACCGCGGGCTGGGCGCCGCGGCGCTGAGCGGTAGGGCTGGCTCTCGAGCAACGTGCTCCGTACGTGTCGCGCCCTCTCTAGGAGGTTGCTGAAAAACTCCTCGGCGAACCCCCGGCCTGACGGCCAGGGCTGTATCGCCCACGGCGATTCAACGATTTCAGGAACAGCCCTGCCCGTGAGGGCGGGGGTAGCTGGAGTTTTTCAGCAACCTCCTAGAGGGCGCGATCGGAAACGCCCGCCGATTCGAATGTCGCCATCTCGCGATACAGTCGCACCGCTGCTTCGACCAGATTCATCCCCAGCGCCGCGCCGGTCCCTTCGCCCAACCGCATATCCAGATCGAATAGCGGCTGCGCATTCAAGAATTCGAGCATCCTTCGATGCCCCCGCTCCGCCGAACGATGCGAAAACACCGCGTAATCGAGCGAAGCGGGCGCGATCGCGCGCGCCACCAGCGCGGCTGCGCACGAAATGAAGCCGTCGAGCACCACCATGCGCCGTTTCCGCGCGGTGCCCAAAATCAATCCCGCGATGGCCGCGATTTCGAATCCTCCCACCGCGGCCAGCACACCCACGGGATCGCACGGATCGGGCTGGTGCAGATCGAGCGCGCGCCGGATCGCGTCGATTTTGCGCGCGACGCCCGCGTCATCGAGACCCGTGCCGCGTCCCGCCGTTTCCGCCGGATCGAGCCCCGAAAACGCGCTGAACAGAGCCGCGGCCGAAGTCGAATTTCCGATCCCCATCTCGCCGGCGCCCAGCAGGTCGCCATCGTCGGCGTGGCGCATGCCTTCTTCAATCGCCTGCTCGGCCTGTTGGCGACTCATCGCCGGCTCGCGCAAAAAATTTCGAGTCGGCGCGCCCACGCCCATATCGACGATCACCGGCTCGATCGAATAGTGCCGGCACAAAACCGTGATCGCCGCGCCGCCGGCGCGAAAATTCTCGACCATCTGCCTCGTCACTTCCGAGGGGTACGGGCTGACGCCCTCTTCGACGATTCCATGATCCGCGCAAAAGATCGCCACCGCCTTGCGCCCGACCCCCGGCATCCCGGTTTTCTGAATCAGGCCGAGCTGCAGCGCCAGCGTTTCGAGACGCCCGAGACTGCCGCGCGGCTTGGTGAGCGAATCGAGGCGGGCACGGATGTGCCGCTCCAGCTCCGCATTCGCGATCGGTTCAATCGAGTTCGTAAACGTCTCCATAAGCCTGGTCGATTCGAGCGATCACTTTGTTCACGGCCGCGTGGCCGACGATCGCGGCGGGGCGCGGCCCGCGGCGGATATGCTCGAACGCACGCAGCACGCGCTCTGAAAATGCATCGAACGCTTCGCCGTTGGGCGCGGTGACGCCGCGCCAGTCGCGCAGCTTGCGCGCGGCAAGCTCGGGATCGCGCGCTTCGATTTCTTTCCAGGTGAGCCCGTTCCAATCGCCGTGGCTGATCTCGCGCAGATCGGCGACAATTTCGACAGGCGTTCCGCGCGCGATGATTTCCGCGGTCTCCACGGCGCGGCGCTGAGGACTCGAATAAACGATCGCCAACGATGTGTTCTGAAGCACTGTCGCCGCGTGCGCGCGTCCGGATTCGCTCAACCCCGGATCGAGCGCGCCGAGCATCACGCCCGTAATCGCCGGCTGGGCGTGCCTCACAAGGTACAGGCCTGACATGTAAACAGCACCAGAATGAAGATTTCGAGGATCTGCTCGGTCGCGCCCAGGCAATCGCCGTTGATGCCGCCGATGCGGCGGTAAAAATACCACTGCGCGATGCGGATCACAATGTAGCTCGCGGCGACGGTCACGAATCCCGCCCGCGCGCCGCACACGAACGCAGCCGCGATGCCCTGCGCGATGGCAATCAGCGCAATGGGAGTCGAAAGCGTCGATAAGAACGCGAGCCCCAGTCCCGATCCCGCCGGCCGTGAAACCCAGGCCAGCGCGACCATCGCGGCGCGCGGAACGGCCTGCGCCGCGATAAAGATTTCGAGCACGCGCGAATCGGCCAGATGCTCGATCGCCTGCCAGCGCGCGAGGATGCTCACCACGATCGCGACCGCGCCGTAAGTTCCGATGCGGCTGTCTTTCAAAATCGCGAGCATTTTTTCCTGCGTGCGCCCCGCACGCAGCGCGTCGGCGACGTCGGCGAGGCCGTCTTCATGCAGTACGCCGGTGATCGCGGTCCAGAACGCGACGGTAATGAGCGCGGCGAGCGAAATCGGGATCGCATGCGAAAGGCCGATATACACCGCGGCGCCGAGCGCGCCCAAAATCGCGCCGACCAAGGGAAAAAACACCGCCGCACGTCCGGGCGGGGCGCTTTTCGCACGCACGGGGATGACCGTCAAGAACGAAACCGCGCCGAGCAGAGTTCGCATCACTTGACACGCAGCGGCTGGCCGAAAACCATCCAATAAACTTCATCGGCGACAGAGGCGATGCGCTGGTTGAGCAGTCCGGAGTGATCGCGAAAATCGCGGCCCAGCGTGCTTTCGGGCACGATTCCGCAGCCCGTCTCATTGGTCACGGCGATCACCGCGGCGGGCGCGCCTCGCGCGGCGGCAATCAGCTTTTCCACCTCGGTTTCGACGCTGCGGCCGAAAGTCAGCATCATATTGGACAGCCACAGCGTCAGGCAATCGATGACGATCGCGTCGGCGCCGGCGATTCTTGAGATTGCGGCGGCAATTTCGAGAGGCTCCTCGATCGTTGTGAATTCGGTGCCGCGTTCGGCGCGATGACGCGCGATGCGCGCCGCCATCTCTTCGTCGAAAGCTTCCGCGGTCGCAAGAAACATGAGGCGGGTCCCATGTTTTCGCGCGAGCTCAAGCGCGTAGCGGCTCTTTCCGCTGCGCGCACCGCCGCCGACGAGAGTCAAGGGCATCGGTTCTCCGGCGCGCGACTCGAAGATCGCGCCTCAATCTTCCGCCAGCCATGCGAGGCGAGACCGTGAGGTCGCGCGTTCCACGTCACAACCACAGACTCCTCCTCCTCGACCGCAGCAGCCAGATGAAAAACGGCCCCCCGGCGAGCGCGGTGATGACTCCCACGGGTATTTCGGTCGGCGCAATCACTGTACGCGACAGTGTATCGCACACGCACAGGAAAGCAGCGCCCGCCAGAAACGAAGCCGGAAGCAGCGTCCGATGATCCGCCCCGAAGCGCATCCGCAGCGCGTGCGGAACGATCAGCCCCACGAAACCGATGGGCCCCGTAAGCGAAGTGATCAAGCCGGTGAGAACCGACCCCGCGACGTAACCGAAAACCGTCAACGCGCCCGTCGAAACGCCGCGCGACGCCGCCCACTCCTCGCCCACCGAAAGCAGATTCCATTGGCGCGCCCGCAGAGTCACCACCATCGAAACCGGAACGACGACCATCGCGAGCCACGCGATCGTCGAATATTCCACCGCGTCGATACCGCCCATCAGCCAGCGCGCGATGGCGAAAGATTGCGAAAAACTCGCGATGCTGTTCAGAAACATAATGAAGGCGAGCGCCATGCTGTTCATCGTGACGCCGCTCAACAGCAGCGTGAACGACGACAGCCGCCGTCCTTGAAGCGCGATGGCAAGCACCACTGACAACACCAGCGCCGCGCCCGCGAGCGAAAGCAGGCCGATCCACCGGAATCCGAAACAAATCCCCAGCACCGCCCCCACCGAAGCGCCGGCGGAAACACCGAGCGTGTACGGTTCGGCGAGCGGATCGCGCAGCATGCACTGGAACAGCACGCCGGTGATCGAAAGCGCGGCGCCGGCGAGCAAGGAAAGCAGCACGCGCGGAAGCCGCGCGAAAAAGAAAATGTCGTAATCGGGCGATACGTGCGCGAACGCGCGCTTGAGATCGACGTGCGTCGAGCCGATCAACGGCGCCGCGAAGGCGACCACAATCAGCGCCGCAAGTGAAATCCACAGCGGCCGCGTCTGGCTACCCTTCATAGTGCAGCCTGCCCTGATAAATGCTGGCGCGAACGCCGAAGACGCGATCGATCAGATGGGGCGTGAGCGCTTCCGCGGGCGCGCCGTCGGCTGCGATACGCCCTTGTTCGAGGACCAGCACGCGATCGGCGAACTGGAGCGCGAGATTCAGATCGTGCGTGACCGAGACGATCAGGATGCCTTCGCGCGCCAGTTCCGCGAGCAGGCGATACATCGAAATCTGGTGCTTCAAATCGAGAAACGTGGTGGGCTCATCGAGCAGCAACGTTTCCGGACGCTGCGCGAGCGCGGAGGCGAGCACCACGCGCTGGCGCTCGCCGCCCGAAAGGGAGCGGAAATCGCGCTCGCGAAAAATGAGCGTATCGGTGACTCGCATGGCGCTCTCGGCGAACTGAAAATCGTCGGGCGATTCGAACCATCCGCCGCCGAACGGCGTCCGTCCCATCAGCACCACCTGTTCCGCGGTGAAGGGAAATTCCAGGCGGAACATCTGCGGAAGAAACGCGACCCGGCGCGCGAAATCGCGCCGGCGCCAGTCGCGCACTTCACGTTCGCCATACACGCACGAACCCATATACGGATGCCGCAGTCCGGCCATGATGCCGAGCAGCGTCGATTTTCCCGCGCCGTTGGGTCCCGCGACGGCGACCAGCCCGGAGTGCGCGAGCTCGAAGCTCGCATCGCGAAGACCGTAGGAAAACGCCGCTCGCTCGACGCGGTAGCTCATTTCGATTCCGGGTGCAGCATTTCGAACATGGCGCGCGCCGAATCGACCACGCGCGGCCCCGGGACCATGTACATATCCGCCGCGATCGCGTACACGCGACGATGCTTCACCGCGGAAATCGACGGCACGCGGTTCCACAGCGCCACCACTTCGCGCAGGTGCTGCTTGCTGACGCCGACCGTATCCGACATGTCGCCCATGTCGATGATCACTTCCGGGTCGCGCGCGATCACTTCTTCGAGCGAAACGCCGGGGTACGGCGCGAGCGCGTCGTTAAAGACATTTTCCCCGCCCGCCGTGCGGATCACTTCATTCAAAAAAGACGCGCGGCCTACCACCACCAGCCCCTCCAGACGGCCCACGGAACGTCCCACGACGAACATCGTGCGCACCGCCGGGGATGCCGCTGCCCGCGCGCGGATGGCTTCCAGGCCGGAGCGGATCGATTCGATCAATTTCGCCGCCCGGTCCGCAACGCCCGCAGCTTCGCCCACCACCCGAATCGATTCGTAAATTCCGGCGATGTTCTGCTGATCCACTTCGATGGTGCGCAGATGCATATTTTCCAGGCGCTCGCGCAGGTGCACGGGATTCGCCTGAACGATCACCAGATCGGGCTGGAGCGCGGCGATGGCTTCGAGATCGGGGTTGACGTAATCGCCGATCTTGGGCTTCAATTGCGCTTCGGGAGGGTAGCGGCAGAATCGCGTGACGCCGGCGACGCGATCGCCCAGGCCGAGCGCGTACAGCATTTCGGTGATGCTGGGCGCGGTGGAAACGATGCGCCGCGGCTGGGCTGCGGCGGCCAACGCGCATGTGAGAAAGAGAAATGATCGGCGAAACATGAACGTTCCCCTTCGAAACGCTGTCTCCAAGAATCGAGGAACCGGTCTCCTGACTCGCGGCCGGCCCATTACGAACGCCCTTCCCGCTTGCGCAGTGGACGCTCGGCCGTACTTCGCCGCTTACAGTTGCGGGGCAGTGGCGGATTCGCACCGCCTTCCCGTGCATTCCTCGACGTTAGATTAGCAGAAGCGGACATTTTCTTAAACTGCGGCCCGGGTGTGCGCGTTGCTGACCCCGAGCCGCGACCAGAGGGAGCGGTTCAAAGGCCGGTCATCAGATGCACGATCGATTCGATGTGATACGTCTGCGGGAAAAGATCGATCATGGTTACGC
Source organism: Bryobacteraceae bacterium (assembly GCA_030044325.1). Classification (GTDB taxonomy): domain Bacteria; phylum Acidobacteriota; class Terriglobia; order Bryobacterales; family Bryobacteraceae; genus Palsa-187. The sequence goes on along the minus strand of JASHWA010000400.1, from coordinate 1,757 downwards.
GCTCGATTGTGTACCCGCTCAGCGCCGCGAGATCGCGCGCGAGCGTGGCCGGGTCGCAGGAAACGATGGTAATGCGCGGCGGCGCGAGGCGCGCCAGGTGCGTCGTCACGATTTTGCCCAGTCCCGACCGCGGCGGATCGGCCAGAACAAATTCGGGAGTTTTGTCGAGTCTCGAAAGATAATCCTCGACGCGCGCGTGTTCGATGGTTGCGCCAGGAACGTTGAACTCCAGATCGCGCGCCGCGCTCGATCCGGATTCGACCGCGGTCACATGTTCGAATCGTTCCTCCATCCGCCGTGCGAACAGGCCCGCGCCGGCGTACAGATCCAGCGCGGCCGCACCTTCCGCATTTTCAAGCGCGGAATCGGCGAGCGCATCGGCCAGAAACCGGTTCACCTGAAAGAACGATCGCGGGCTGACGCGAAATCCCGCATAATCGAGCGCCGTAACCGATCCCATCCATTCGTAAAACGCGCGCGCAACAGGACGATCAGATTCAAGAACGTTGATCTGAACCTCGCTTTCATTCGAAAAAACTTCGATTTCGCGCACGAAGCGCGGGAATTTGGGGTCGTTCAGGCGTTCGCGCAGCAATGCGAGCGCCTGGTTCACGCGCGGCGACGAAATCGGGCACTCGCCGGTAACCGGAACCAGTTCATGCGAGCGCGCGGCCAGATAACCGATGCGGCCATTGGCAACATGAAACTGCGATCGGTTGCGATAGCCGAACGGAGGTCCGCTGATGACGCCGATTTCGCCCTGGTAATCGATCTTTCCCACGCGGCGCAACTGCTCGCGCAGAATTTCGGCTTTGCGCGCGAGCTGAAATTCGTACGGTGCGTGCTGATAATGGCAGCCGCCGCAGCGCGCGAAGATCGGACAGGGAGCGGCCACGCGCTCGGGCGCGGGCTCGGCGATTGCGATGAGATTCGCGTGCACGCCCTCGCCGATTTCGACGCGCGCAAGCTCTCCCGGCAGAACGAACGGCGCGAGCACCACGCGCCCTGCGTCGCTTCCTTCCAGGCGCGCCAGCCCCTCGCCGCCGTACACCCACTTTTCAATGCGCAGTTCGTTTACGATGAGAATTCCCTCTCCATCCAGAATGAAACGAGTCTTCAGCGGCATTCAACCCACCGGCAGCCCGCACATCGGCAATTATCTGGGCGCGCTCAAAAACTGGGCGCACATTCAATACGACTACGAAAGCATCTACTGCATCGTCGATCTGCACGCGGTGACGCTTTACCAGGACCCCAAAGAGCTGCGCGAAAAGATCGAGGAGCTCGCGGCGATCCTGCTCGCCGTCGGCATCGATCCGCAGCATTCCGCGCTGGTGGTGCAATCGGCGATTCCCGCGCACGCCGAGCTCGCCTGGATGCTGACCTGCGTCACTCCGGTCGGCTGGCTCGAACGCATGACGCAGTATAAAGCCAAAGCCGCGGCGCAGGAAACCGTCAGCGACGGATTGCTGCAATATCCCGTGCTGATGGCCGCCGACATCCTCTTATATGACGCCGCGCTGGTTCCCGTCGGCGACGACCAGAAGCAGCACGTCGAGCTCACGCGCGACATCGCGCAGCGCTTCAATTCGCTCTATGGCGAAACCTTCGTGATGCCGGAAACGCACATGCCGTCAGTGGGCGCGCGCGTGATGGGGCTCGACGAGCCGGAAAAAAAGATGAGTAAATCGACGGCCGGCAGCGGGCACGCCGTCAGCCTGCTCGATCCTCCGGACGTGATTCGCAAGAAGATCATG
>JASHWA010000399.1 GCA_030044325.1 Bryobacteraceae bacterium | reverse complement strand
GCTACGTGGCCGCATGCATGCGCGAGTTTTATCGATGACCAACGACGGGCTGATGGCGCGGTGGGAGGCGATGCTGCGCATCCGGCGGGCGGAGGAAGCCGTGGCGGGGATGGTCGAATCGGGCGAGGCGCGCTGTCCCTGTCATTTATATATCGGCCAGGAGGCGGTCGCGGTGGGCGTTTGCGCGGCGCTCCAGGGCGAGGACACGGTGTGGGGCGGGCATCGCTCGCACGGGCATTATCTGGCCAAGGGCGGCTCGCTCGAGGCGATGTTCGCGGAGATCCTCGGACGGGAAAGCGGGTGCTCGTCGGGACGCGGCGGGTCGATGCATCTGGTTTCGGAAGAAAACGGGATCCTGGGCACCGTTCCGATCGTGGGGGCGACGGTTCCCTTGGCGGTGGGAGCGGCGATGGCGTACAAAATGCGCGGCGAGCGACACGTGGCGGTGAGTTTTTTCGGCGACGGGACGATCGAGGAAGGATCGGTACATGAATCGCTGAACCTGGCGGCGCTGTACCGGCTGCCGGTGATTTTCATTTGCGAAAACAATCTGTATGCGAGCCACATGCACTGGCGCGAACGCCGGGTCTGGGACAATTTCGATCGCGCCGGTGTTTTTCACGGAATTTCCTGTGAGCGGGCGGATGGGAATGACGTTTCGGCGGTTTCCGAAGCCGCGGGGCGCGCGGTGGGTCGCGCGCGGACGGGAGACGGGCCGTCCTGGATCGAGTGCCGGACTTTCCGATGGAGGGGGCACGTGGGCGCGAGCTTCGATCTGGATGTGGGCGTGAAGCGGCGCGGGGAGCTCTCCGAATGGCTGAACCGCGATCCGGTCGCGAGAGTCGAGCGAGAATTGGCGGTGCGCGGGGTGGCGGACCTGGGCGAGCGCAGCGCAGCGATCGATCGCGAAGTCGCGGAGGCGCTCGAGCGGGCGCGGCGTGGAGCGACGCCGGCGGGCTCGCGCGTTCTCGAAGCGGTGTATGCGGAGGCGCGATGCGCTCACTGAGTTATGCGCAGGCGATTCGCGAAGCGCACGCCCAGGCGCTTGCCTCAGACCCACGCGTGTTCGTGATCGGGCAGGGATTGTGGAGTCCGTGGTATGCGGGCGCGAGCCTCGAAGATCTCGACAAGGAATTCGGGCGCGAGCGGGTGATCGACAGTCCGGTGTCGGAGAACGCGGTTACGGGACTGGCGGTGGGAGCGGCGCTCGCAGGGATGCGGCCCATCGTGTTTCATCCGCGCATGGATTTCATGCTGCTGGCGATGGATCCCATCGTGAACCAGGCGGCCAACTGGTCCTATCTATTCGGGCGCGGAGTTCCGCTGGTGATCCGCGCGGCGATCAATCGCGGCGGGGAGCAGGGCGCGCAGCATTCCCAGGCGCTGCACGCCATGTTCATGCACGTTCCCGGATTGAAAGTCGTGATGCCGGCGACCGCGTTCGACGCCAAGGGGCTGATGCTCGCGGCGCTCGACGATCCCAACCCGGTGATGTATATCGACGACCGGTGGCTGTATGCGAGCGCGGGGCATGTTCCCGAGTCGGCCTATCACGTGCCGATCGGCGCGGGCGCAATCCGGCGCGCCGGGACCGACGTGACGATCATCGCGATTTCGTGGATGGCCGCGCAGGCGGCGCTCGCGGCGGAGCACCTGGAGGCGGAAGGAATTCGCGCGGAGGTGATCGATTTAAGATCGTTAAAACCCTGGGATGCCGAGCTGGCGCTGGCGAGCGCGCGCAAGACCGGGCGCGTGGTGGTCGCCGACGGCGGGTGGAGGACGGCCGGGGTTGCGGCGGAGATCGCCGCGACCATCGCCGCCGAAGCATTCGACCGGCTGCGCGCGCCGGTCGAGCGGGTAACGCTTCCGGATGCCCCGGCGCCGGTGTCGCGCGCTGAGGAGCTCGCCTATTATCCCGATGCCGCCGCGATCTGCGCGGCGGCGCGGAAGGCGATGGGCCGCCGCAGGCAGGAGGCCGCGTGAAGCGCGTTTTGGATGGGACAGCGGCTCTGTCTGTGCTTGTGATTTTTTCCCCGTGGCTGATTCTGATCGCTCTCGCGATCTGGATCGCGGATCTCCATGGGCCGTTTTACATCGGCCGGCGTGTGGGCCGGAACGGGCGCGAATTCGGGATGATCAAGTTTCGCACGATGCGGCCGAATGCGTGGAAATCGGGCGTAAACTCGACTTCCGACGACGACCGGCGCATCACTCGAATCGGAAAGGGGCTGCGGCGCTTCAAGATCGACGAGATGCCGCAGTTGATCAATGTCTTAAAAGGCGAGATGAGCCTGGTGGGACCGCGTCCGCAGGTACCGCTCGACGCGGCGATGTACACGGCTGCGGAGCGAAGCATGCTCAAGGTGCGCCCGGGGATCACGGATCTGGCTTCGATCGTCTTCGCGGATGAGGGATCGATTCTTGCGGGTTCGCGCGATCCGGATCTCGATTACAACCGGCTCATTCGGCCATGGAAGAGCCGGCTCGCGCTCGTGTACGTCGAGCGGCGATCGCTGAGGCTCGATTTGCGGATCGTGGCGTGGACGGCGCTGGGGCTGTTTTCAAGACGGCGCGCGCTCGACCGGGTGGCGGCGCAGGTCGCGCGGATGGGAGCAGGCGAACGGCTCGCCCAAATCTGCGCGCGGCGCGCTCCGCTGGTTGCATATCCTCCGCCGGGAGCGGACCGGATCGTCGAAAAATATCCGTCGAAGGCGATGACGGCATGACGCGCGCGCTGCTGGAGCACCGGCGCCGGCTGGCCGATGTGCTGAACGCCTGCGCAGCCGCCGCAGCGCTGTGGGCTGGATTCTTGTTGCGTTTCGAATTCACCCTCGACGGATACCGGGAGATGCTGGCGCTCGCGCTGCCGTGCGCGTTGTTGATCAAGCTGGTGGTGTTCCGCGGATTCGCGCTGGGAGACCTTTCCTGGCGCTACCTGGGATTTGCGGACTTGAAGCGCATCGCGTGGGCGAATCTGATCGCGGGCCTGGCGTCGAGCGGCGCGCTGCGCCTGATCATCGGCGCGAAATTTCCACGCTCGATTTACATTCTGGATTTCGTGCTGTCGCTCAGCGTGATGGTCGCGGCGCGTGCGGCGGTGCGGCTGGCGTTTGAAAAACACGCGGAACCGGCGCGGGCCATGCGCACCATTCTGATCTACGGAGCGGGAGCCGCCGGGGTTCGCGTGCTCGAAGAAATTCGCGCCAATCCGGAGAGCGGCTTTCGTGTGGCCGGCTTCCTCGACGACGACGCGCGCAAGCGCGATCTGCGGATTCACGGCGTGCGCGTGGTCGGCTGCGGTGCGGAACTCGCCACCATCGCCCGCAAGCATCACGTGGAGGAGGTGCTGATCGCACTCGCCGCGGCGAGTGGCGCGGAGATCGCACGGATCCTCGAGCAGTGCCGCAGTGCACGGGTTGCGGCGCGGCGCGTGCCGGCGCTCGCCGAGATGATCGCGCATCGCGTGCTGGTGGACCAGATCCGCGAGGTGCGCATCGAGGACCTGCTGGGGCGGCCGGCGGTGCGGCTCGAAGAGCACGAGATTCAGGCGCGGCTCGCCGGGCGCGTGGTGCTGGTGACCGGAGCGGGAGGCTCGATTGGAAGCGAGCTGTGCCGCCAGATCGCGCGCTTCGATCCCGCGGCGCTGGTGGGATTCGACCAGGGCGAGACCGCGCTGTACGAAATCGAGCGCGAGATGCGCGAACGTTTTCCCGAGGTCGCGTTTTATCCCGAGATCGGCAACATTCAGAACCGGCGGCGCGTAGAGGAGGTGTTCGAGGATCACCGGCCGGAGTCTGTGTATCACGCGGCGGCCTATAAGCACGTTCCCATGATGGAGGCGCAGTTGTTCGAGGCGGTTGAAAACAACGTCTTCGGAACACGGACTCTGGCGCAGGCGGCCGTGGAGAGCGGCGTCGAGGACTTCGTGCTGGTGAGCTCGGACAAGGCGGTGCGGCCGGCGAACGTAATGGGAGCGACCAAGCGGCTGGCGGAGCTGGTGTGCCTGGCCGGAGCCCGCGCATCGGAGACGCAGTTTCTGGCGGTGCGTTTCGGCAACGTGCTGGGCTCGAACGGAAGCGTGATTCCGCTGTTCCGGCGGCAGATCGCCCAGGGTGGGCCGGTGACGGTGACGCATCCCGAGATGCGGCGGTTCTTTATGACCATCCCCGAGGCGGCGCAACTGGTGTTGCAGGCCGCGGCCATGGGCGCGGGCGGTGAGATTTTCGTACTGGAGATGGGCGAGCCGGTTCGCATCGTGGATCTGGCTCGAAACATGGTGTTGTTGAGCGGCCTGAAGCCCGATAAGGAAATTCGTATCGAGTTTTCGGGAATCCGGCCGGGCGAAAAGCTGTTCGAGGAGTTGCACGGGGTGGGAGAAGAAATGCTTCCGACGCGCCACGCGCAGATCCGGATTTTCGCGGGACGGGGAATTTCGCGCGAAGCGATGGGCCGCGGGATGGAGGAGCTGCGCCGCGCAGTGGAGTCGCGCGACGCCGCCGGCGCGGTGCTGGCGATAAAGGAGCTGGTCCCGGATTACAATCCGAGCAGTTTTGTTTTACGGCGCGCGCTGCGGGCTTCCGCGGTCGTCGCCTAGATTGTTGGTTCTCATTTGATCGCGTAATTGTGGATGGCAAAGCCGGTGGTGAGCACGGCGCCGGACCAGTTCACTTTTTCGAACATTCGCGCGGCGCGCGGTGATTTTCGAATCACCAGATATTCGATGCCGATGAGCGCGCCGGTGGCGCCGAATTTAAGAGCGGCCGAACCGGCGCCGAAACCCCCGTTCGATTGCGCGAGTACCGGGTTCAACTCGCGCATTCCCCAGGAGCTGGCCGTATCGAGCGCCTGGCTCGCGACCAGCGGCGCGAGGCTGATCTCCCACCGATGGATCGCCTTCTGGCGCGCGGCGACCTGAGCGACCGGTTCGGCGGACGGCAGAAGATTATCGGCGGCGTGAAGGGCGCCCGTCGAAGAGACCAGGATTAAACCGATGACGATTAATCTCATAAGAACTTTCCTACCGTGAGAGTACTGTCCAATTGTGCACCGATCAAACGTGATAGTTTCGGGGCGTTCCGGTCCGTCGGTACTCTTGACAATGTTCCATTTTGGAACACGGGTTTCTTGGAATTTGGCCTGGTTGCGGTCGCGATCGCGGCGACGCTCACGATCTGGATTCGGGATCCGCTCGCCGAATGGGGTTGTGAACTTGCGGCATTGATTCTGGCGACGATCGCATGCGTGCGCCGGCGCGTTCGGAAGCCAAATCTCAAGGGGCTGGCGATATGTGCGATCGCGTTCTGGGGCTTGGCGCAACTGCTCGTGGGCGCAACCGTTTACCGTTATGCGTCGTGGAACGCTTCGGCGCGCTTCGCCTCGCTCGGGGCAATGGCGTTCCTGGCAAGCGAAGGCGGATCGGCGCGGAATTCCCTGCGAGTCATGGCATGGTTCGGGTGTGCGGTGAGTGTCGTGTCGGTGCTCGCATACTACACCTCCCCTGAAAAGGTTTTATGGATTTTCCCGATCCAGAATTCCGATGCATGGGGTCCCTTCCTGAATCGGGACAATTTCGCGCAGTTCCTGGAACTGGCGATGCCGGTTGCGTTGTGGATTGGCGTTGAGGGCGACCGGCTGTATTTGTGGATGGCGGCGGCAATGCTCGCGGGAGGAATCGCCTCGGCGTCGCGGGCGGGCGCGGCGCTGCTGGTGGGGGAATGCGTTGCGATTGTTCTGCTGGCGCCTGGTTCACGGCGCGCGATCTTGCGCTTTTTTGCGGCCGGGGTGATCTTCATCGCAATTGCCGGCGCGGGCCAGCTCAGTTCCCGGCTGAATGATCCCGATCCAATGCGCTATCGCAGGGAGATGGCAGCTTCAGCCATCCAAATGATTCGCGAGCGGCCCTGGACGGGCTTCGGATTGGGGACATTTGCGACGGTTTATCCGCAATTTGCGACCTTCGACGCGGGCCTCGCAGTCGACCATGCGCACAATGATTGGCTCGAATGGGCGTCGGAGGGCGGGCTTGGATTCGCGGCGGTGTGGATAGTGCTGGCGGCGGCCGTTGGGCGGGATCTTCGGCGCCAATGGTGGAGGGTCGGGGTCGCAGCCGTAATGGTCCACGCGATTGTGGATTTTCCGTTCGCCCGATTCGGAATTGCCGCCTGGATATTTTCACTGATCGGCATGAGAGAAGTTTCGCGTTGGCCGCACTTACATTCGAGGAGACATCCGTGAGATTCGACACTGTGCGTGCGGTTGTGGCGGCGATGATGGTGACGGTTTTTCCGGCGGCTGAGGCGGGGGCGCCGGTGATTGGGACAGTGAGGTCGAACGGGCCGTTTCGCGTGGACAATTCAGCAATGAGGGGCAACGCGACGCTGTTCGAAGGTTCGGCGGTGGAGACGGCGGCGGCGATTTCGACCGTCGAACTGGCGAGCGGCGCGCGGGTTTCGCTCGCGTCATCGTCGAAAGGCAGGCTGTTCGGCGACCACATGATTCTGGAGAAAGGGATCGGCCAACTGGACAAGGCTGAGAATTTCCGGCTGGAGGCGCGTGGGCTAACCATCCAGCCGGAAACCGAAAAAGCGTCGGCGCGCGTGTCGCTCGGCTCCGGTGCGCGCGTGGAGGTCGCGGCGTTTCAGGGATCATTCCGGGTGCTCAATTCGCGCGGGCTGCTGGTCGCGAACCTGTCGGCGGGACGCAGCATGGAGTTCGAGCCGCAGCCGGCCAATACGCCGTCGAAACTGACCGGTTGCCTCGGCGTGCGCGGCGTGCATTACCTGCTGACGGATGAAACCACCAACGTGGTGGTCGAGCTGGGCGGGCCGGGACTCGACAAGGAAAAAGGAAATCGCGTGGAGGTGACCGGTGCGATGGACCCCACGGCGACGCCGGTCTCCGACGCGTCGCAGTTCATTCGGGTGTCGAGCCTGAAGCGGCTATCTAAAGGATGCGGCGCCTCAGGCGCGGCGGCGGCGGCGGGAGCCGGCGGAGCATCGAAAGCCGGCGGTGGAGCGGGCGGGGCCGCGACGGGCGGGGCCGCGACGGGCGGAGCAGCGATGTCGACCACGACGATCGCGATTATCGGAGGCGTGGCGGCGGCGGCGGTGGTGGGCGGATTGGCGGCGGCGGGAAAGCTGCCCGGGCAGGGTGGTTCGAGCCCGATCAGCCAGGACTGATGCGAGCGATCGCGCTTATGTTTTTCGCATTCTGGGGCGCCGCGGTCGCGTGGCTGGCCGCGGCGAGGTATCTATACCGGCACGCTACCGTCGCTGAGGTCGCGC
>JASHWA010000398.1 GCA_030044325.1 Bryobacteraceae bacterium | reverse complement strand
GGCGGAGAAGGGAGCGCAGTTCATCGCGCTCGCGAATCAGCAGAATGTTCCGCTGATTTTTTTGCAGAACGTGACGGGATTCATGGTGGGGCGCTCGTTTGAAGAGCGGGGGATCATTCGCAGCGGCGCGAAACTGATCAACGCGGTTTCGAATTCGACCGTTCCGGCGATCACGGTCATGATGGGCGGATCGTACGGAGCGGGGAATTACGCGATGTGCGGGCGCGCGTACGAGCCGCGGTTTCTGTTCACGTGGCCGAATCATCGCATCGCGGTGATGGGTCCGCAGCAGCTTTCGGGAGTAATGGATATCATCCGTCGCGACGCGGCGGCGCGGCAGGGAATCGCGGTGGACGAGGCGCAGCTTGACGCGCAGAAGCAGGCGCTCGAAGCGCAGATCACGCGCGAATCGGATCCCTATTTCGCGACGGCGCGGCTGTGGGACGACGGGATCATCGATCCGCGCGATACGCGAACGGTGCTGGGGATTTCGCTTTCGGCGGCGTTGAACCGGCAGGTGGAAGGGACCATGGAGTGGGGGGTGTTCCGGCATTGAGGGAATGCGCCACGAGCATGAAGAGAATTCGAAAAATTCTGGTGGCGAATCGCGGGGAGATTGCGCGGCGGGTTTTTCGCACTTGCCGCGAGATGGGGATTCGGACGGCCGCGGTGTATTCGGATGCGGATCGGGATGCGCCGCATGTGCGCGAGGCGGATGCGGCGGTGAGGATCGGGGGAGCGGAGAGCCGCGAATCGTATCTGGCGATTTCGAAGGTGATCGCCGCGGCGAAGCGCGCAGGCGCGGATGCGATTCATCCGGGGTACGGATTTCTGGCGGAAAACGCGGAGTTGGCGGAAGCGTGCGATGCGTCGGGGATGGTCTTCATCGGGCCGCGCGCGGAGACCATTCGCGCGATGGGATCGAAGGTGAACGCGCGGGAGATTGCGGTTCGCGCGGGGGTTCCGGTGGCGCCGGACGATGGTTTTCCGCTGCTGGTGAAAGCCGGGGCGGGCGGCGGCGGGAGAGGAATGCGGCGCGTGGATCGCGCGGAACAGCTACGGGAGGCGCTCGCATCGGCGCGGCGCGAAGCGGAGGCGGCGTTTGGCGATCCAACGCTGCTGGTGGAACGCTACATCGAACACGCCCGGCATATCGAGGTGCAGATTTTCGGCGATTTGCACGGGAACGTGATGCATTTCGAGGAGCGCGAATGCTCCTTGCAGCGGCGGTATCAGAAGATCATCGAAGAAGCGCCAGCGCCCGGCCTGGCGGAGCCAGTGAAACGCGAAATTCGGGATGCGGCGCTGCGGCTGGCGCGCGAAATCGGGTACGTGAGCGCCGGGACGGTCGAGTTTCTGGTGGACCCGCGCGGCGCGTTCTATTTTCTGGAAGTGAATACGCGCATTCAAGTGGAACATCCGGTGACGGAAATGATTTTCGGACGCGACCTGGTGCGGATGCAGATCGAAGCCGCCGAGGGGCGCGCGCTTGCGCGGGAGCCGGTGGAAGCGCGGGGGCACGCGATCGAGGCGCGGCTTTACGCGGAAGATCCCGCGAACGGGTTTCTGCCTTCGACGGGAAAAATTCTGCGCTGGCGTGCGCCCGCGGGGGTTCGCGTGGAGAGCGCGATTGAGACGGGCTCGACCGTCGGGATTCATTACGATCCGCTGCTCGCGAAAATCATCGCGCATGCGGAGACGCGCGACGACGCGATCCGGAAATTGCGAAATGCGCTTGAAAATACGCTGGTGCAGGGAGTGACGACCAATCGCGAATACTTGACTCAGGCTTTGGATGACGCCGATTTTTGCGCGGCGCGGATTCATACGGGTTCGGTGATTCCGTTTGCGGCGGATGCGAGCGCGCGGGCGTCGGCGAAGGCGGCGCTCGATGCGTATCTCGAGGCGCGGCGGATTGCGGAGCGCAAAATTCTGCCTGAGGTTGGCGCGTATCGAAACAATCCGTCCGGGGAGCGCGAGAGCGCGATCAGGCTGATTGGGAGCGAAGATGGTTTTGCGCGCGCGGAGATCGACGGGGTCGAGCGGAGTTTCGAAATTGCGCAAGAGGCGGCGCGGTGGTGGGTGAATCATCACACGTTTCCGCGCGTTTCGCGCTATCCTGCGGGCGAGAGGGCGGCGGGAGAAACGGCCAGCTCGCCGATGCCGGGCAAGGTGCTGCGGATACTGGCGGAAAAAGGCGGGCGCGTGAAGGCGGGCGATCCGCTGGTGGTGCTGGAGGCGATGAAAATGGAACAAACCGTGCACGCGCACGCGGACGGAATTGTCGAGGCGGTGCTGGTGGCGCCAGGACAGGTGGTCGCGCCGGGCGAGACGCTGGTGCGGATTGGAGCGGAGGAAACGAGCGAATGAGTCAGGCAACCGTGGAGCAGACGAAAACGGAATTCCCGTATTTTACCGAAGAACATCGCATGATTCGGGAAACGGTGCGGAAATTCGCGCAGGCGGAGATCAAGCCGCATGCGGCGGAATGGGACGAGCGGGGGGACTTTCCGGCCGAATTATTCAAAAAAGGCGCGAATTTAGGACTTTTTGGCATCCGGCTCGATCCGGAGTGGGGCGGCAGCGCGCTCGACTGGTGGGCGACGGCGGCGTACATCGAAGGGATGTCGTATTCGGAAAACGGCGGCGTCAACATGGCGTTCATGGTGCAGAGCGATCTGACCACGCCGGTGCTCGAGGAGCTGGGAACGCGCGAGCAGAAGGACGAATTCCTGCGCCCCGCCGTGGCCGGCGAGTTGATCACGTCGCTGGGGATCAGCGAGCCGGGCGGAGGGTCGGACGTGGCGGCGATCCGCACCCAGGCGCGCATCCACGGCGGCGACCTGGTGATTTCGGGGCAGAAGCTGTGGATCACCAACGGCACGCGCGCCGATTTCATCGTGCTTGCCGTGCGCACGGCCGAGGATCGCTACAAGGGAATCTCGTTCGTGATTTTTCCGACCTCGACCAAGGGATTTTCGGTAGGCAGGAAGCTCGACAAGATCGGAATGCTATCCTCGGACACGGCGGAGCTGTTTTTCGACGAGTGCCGCATCCCGCGGCGTTATGTACTCGGCGAGATGAATCGCGGGTTTTATTACGTGATGGAGAATTTTCAAGGGGAGCGGCTGGCGGCTTCGCTCGGCGCGCTGTATGGAATGGACCGGATGATGGAGCTGGCCATGAGCTACGGCGCGGAGCGCAGCGCGTTCGGAAGTCCGGTGCGGAAATTTCAGGTGTGGAAGCACCGCTTTGCGGAGCACCTGACTGCGATCGAAGCGGGGCGCTGGCTGGTGTATCGCGCGCTCGATCTGATGAACCGGAAACAGAAGTGCGTTCGCGAGATCACCATGGCGAAGCTGTATACGACCGAACTGTGCCAGAAGATCGCGTATGACTGTATGCAGATTTTCGGAGGGTTCGGATACACGGTCGAATATCCGATCGGACGGTTTTGGAGAGATGTGCGGCTGCACACCATCGGGGCGGGCACATCGGAGATCATGAAAGAGATTCTGGCGAAGGATTTCAAGATTTAACAGCGCGCCGCTCCCTGCGGTCGTGGTTCGGGGTCGGGATTTGAAAAGTCATGATTAGGATTGCTAATGGGCAGGGGTTTTGGGGTGATTCGCTCGAAGCGCCGGTGGAACAGGTGCGGCGCGGGCCGATCGATTATTTGACGCTGGATTATCTGGCGGAAATCACGATGTCGATTTTGCAAAAGCAGCGGTCGCGCGATCCGCGAGCCGGGTATGCGCGCGATTTCGTGGAGATGATCGGGCGGGTGCTGCCGGATCTGGTCGAGCGCGGGGTGCGCGTGGTGGCGAATGCAGGCGGCGTGAATCCGGCGGCGTGCCGCGATGCGGTGCTCGAAATCGCGCGGAAGCAGGGGATTGAAATCAAGGTCGCCACAGTCGCGGGCGACGACATTCTGCCGCGGCTCGACGATTTTCTCGCGCGCGGCGTCGAGTTGAAAAATATGGAGACGGGCGAGCCGCTTTCTGCGATTCGCGAGCGGGTGCAGAGCGCGAACGTTTATTTCGGCGCGTTTCCGGTGGCGGAGGCGCTCGATCGGGGCGCGCAGATCGTCATCACGGGGCGCGTTACGGATACGGGGCTGGCGCTCGCGCCGATGATTCACGAGTTCGACTGGCAGCGCGACGATTGGGACCGGCTCGCGGCGGGGACCATCGCAGGGCATACGGTGGAGTGCGGGGCGCAGTGCACGGGCGGGAACTGCCAGGTGGATTGGGAGACGATTCCGAACATGGCGGATATCGGTTATCCGATTATCGAGGCGGAGCCGGACGGGACGTTCTGCATCACCAAACATGCAGGGACGGGCGGGCGCGTGACGGTCGCGTCGGTGAAAGAGCAGCTTCTTTATGAGATGGGCGATCCGCGCGAGTATATTACGCCGGATTGCGTCGCCGATTTCACGTCGATTCATCTGGAGCGGTGCGGGCCGGACCGGGTACGCTTCAGCGGGATTCGTGGGCGCGAGGCGACGCCATTTTATAAAGTCTCGGTGAGTTATGCGGCGGGATACAAGGCGATCGGCGGGCTGGTTTATGCGTGGCCGGACGCGTATAAGAAAGCCCGGGCGGCGGACCGGATTTTGCGCGAGCGGCTGGAGCGGATCGGGTTGAAGTTCGACGCGATGCGCACGGAGTTCGTGGGCGCGAACGCGTGCCAGGGAATTCCGTCGGCGGAGCCGTCGGCGGAAGTCGCACCGGAGCTTGCGGAAGTGATGATGCGGATGGGCGTGCGGTCGAACGATCGCGCGGCGGTGGAGCGATTCACGAAAGAGCTGGCGCCGCTGGCGCTGAACGGTCCGCCAGTGGTGACCGGGTTCGGGAGCGGCCGGCCGAAGGTGGAGGAGATCGTGGCGTATTGGCCGGCGCTGATTCCCAAAAGCGAGGTCGTGCCGGAGGTGAAATTGGCCGTGAACGAACGCCAATGAACGTTGATGTATGGCTCTTTAAAACTTTTATGGCGAAACGAAAATTAGTCGAGATTGCGCATGCGCGCAGCGGGGATAAAGGCGATACGTCGAACGTGGGGATTATCGCGCGCAGGCCCGAGTATTATCCGATTCTGGTACGCGAGGTGACCGCGGAGCGGGTGAAAGAGCATTTCAAAGGCGTGTGCCTGGGCGAAGTGGAGCGGTTCGAGCTGCCGAATCTGGGCGCGCTCAATTTCCTGCTGCACGAAGCGCTTGATGGTGGAGGGACGCTGGCGCTCAAGGCCGATCCGCAGGGTAAGACATATTCGAGCGCGCTGCTCAGAATGGAGATCGAGATGGAGAACGGCGCGTGATTTTATACACGGCCGAGGACGGCGTCGCGCGGATCTTGCTGAATCGTCCGGAGAAGCGCAATGCGCTCAGCGCGGAACTCATTGATTCCCTGAAGACGGCTCTGGGCAGGTCGGCTCGCGACGCGGAGGTTCGCGTCGTGACGATTTCGGGCGCGGGATCGGATTTCTGCGCAGGCGCGGATCTGGCGGGGCTGGATCAGACGGCGAACGAAGGCGTTATAGACCATCTCGGTTCGGCGCGCGCGATGGCGGAGGTGTTTCTGGTGATGCGCCACCATCCGCGGCCGGTGGTTGCGATGGTGCGCGGGCGCGCGCTCGCGGGAGGGTGCGGACTGGCGACGGCGTGCGATCTCATTCTGGCCGCGGAATCGGCGCAGTTCGGGTATCCGGAAGTGAAGCTGGGATTCGTGCCGGCCATGGTGATGGCGATTTTGCGCCGCTCCATCAGCGAAAAGCGCGCGCTGGAGCTGATCGTGACGGGCGAGATCATCACGGCGCCGCAGGCGCACGCGGTGGGGCTGATCAATCGGGTGTATCCGGATGAGGAATTCGAGGCGCGTTCGACGGAGTATGTCGCGGCGCTGGCGTCGAAGTCGGCTTCGGCGGTCGCGCTGGGGAAGAATCTGCTGTATCACATGGACGGGATGGCGTTTGAAGCGGCGATGGAGGCGGGAGTGCACGGGAACGCGCTGGCGCGGATGACGGAGGACGCGCGGAGGGGGATCGAGCGGTTCGCCAAGAAAGCGTGAGCCACGCCGCGATCGCACGAACGCTGCGCAAGATCTGCATGGCGCTCGACGGGGTGGTCGAAACGAACAACTTCGGCCACGAATGGTTTCGGATCAAGAAGAAGCCATTTTGTGTTTTGCACGGGAAGCCGGAGGAGCCGGCGATCGCGTTCAAGGTCGGTCTGGAGGAGCAGGGAATTTTTCTCGAAGACCCCAGGTTTTTCAAGACGCCATACAGCGGCCATCAAGGATGGGTTTCGCTCCGCGTAGGCGAGAATGCGGTTTGGGAGGAGATCGCGGAGCTGGCGCGCGGCAGCCATCGGTTGGTCGCGGCGCGCCAGAAATCGAAAAAACGTCAGGCCGGCGGTTGTTCGGGCGACGGGTAGTGGTGCTGCTCGCCTCCGATGTCGCCGCGCTCGAATTCTCGCATCCGCCGCAAGAATCGCCGGAGCCGGAAACAATCGAGCTCGCGCAAACGGCGCGCTGAAACACAGGCGGGGTCCCGCGGTGGGACCGGCGACCAACAAGCGGAGACTGCCAGTCTAACAGCGCCTGGAATGCTACGACGCGATGCCATGTTCCAGGGCGTAGCGGGTCAGCTCGGCGGTGGTGTGCAGTTTGAGCTTCTCCATGATGCTGGTTTTGTGGAAATGCGCGGTTTTGACGGAGATATTGAGGCGGCTGGCGATTTCCTTGGCGGAAAGTCCCTGGGCGACGAAGCGCAGGATTTCGCGCTGGCGGGCGGTGAGGACCGGAGTTTTCGGCTGGAGAAGAATGGAGAGAACGTCCTTGGTGAGCAGCGGGCTGACGTAGGCATTGCCGTTCATCACCTGTCGAATGGCTTCGGCGAGCTCGGCTCCGGCGGAGCGTTTGAGCACGTATCCGGAGGCGCCGGCGCGAAACGCCTCGCGGACGAATTCGGGATTGGAGTGCATGGTGACGCAAATGAGCTTGCAGTCGGGGACCACTTCGAGGAGTTTGCGGGCGGCTTCGACGCCGGTGAGCCCGGGCATGGAGACGTCGAGCAGAACAAGGTCGGGGTGGTGCTGGCGGGCGGCTTGAATCAGGTGCTCCCCGTCGTTGACGATGGCGATCACCTCGAAGTCGCGCTCGAGAAGCTTGGCGAGCCCTTCGGCAAACAGGGCGTGATCGTCGGCGATCAGAATTTTGAGTTTGGAGCGCTGCGCCGCGAGCATCATAGGTCCGGTGATCCGTGTCTCATTCCGTGTATGCGTCGCTCGCGATCGGGATCCATGCACGGATCGAGGTGCCGCGATCGGGAGCGGAGCGAATGGAGCAAGTTCCGCCCAGGAGCTTGACGCGCTCGCTGAGCGAAATGAGGCCGAGGCCGCCGGCGCGGCCCGCGTGGAAGCCGCATCCGTCATCCTTGACCATAACCTGGATTGCGGAGTCGCTCGCGCGAATCATCACCATCGCGCGGCTGGCGTGCGCGTGGCGCGCGACGTTGCGCAGCGCTTCCTGCACGACGCGATAAATGCACAGGGACACCGGCGGCGGGAGCTTGGAGGGAACTCCGGAGTGCGTGAAGCGCGCCACGATTCCGCTCCAGGCGCTGTACTCGTCGCAGAAGGAGCGCACGGCGACCAGCAGTCCCAGGTTTTCGAGCACGGCGGGATGCAGGCGGCAGCAGATGCGATGGACGTCGTCGGCGATCTCGCCGACGCGTCCGCGCAGGGTTTCGAGCGCGGAGTGAACGGCTTTATCGGCGCCCAACTGGCGCTCGAGCTGTTCGATCTGGATTTCGAGCAGGGCCAGACGCTGGCCGAGCTCGTCGTGCAGCTCGCGCGAAACGCGGCGGCGCTCCTCTTCCTGGGCGTCGAGCAGATCGGCGGCGAGTCGGGGCAGCTCGACCTGATTGGGGCGTAAGACGGCCGTACGATGCGCTATAGGCGGCACCCACGGAGGGCTCTCCACGGTTGCTTCAACTGGTCTCGTCAGTGGCATGCAATTCCCCTCGACCGGCTCCGAACGCGGGCCGGCGTGTGAATCTCGACAGACGCACGAATCTCAAACGTGCAACTGCTTCGCAGTTAGCACGCCGGAAGCCGCTGGGGAGGGCATTTCGATCAACAAGATACGCGAGGTGCGCGGCCGGGTACTGGCCGGGTGCGTTCCATTTGAGGGAATGGATGTTCCTCATTTTTTCTGGCGATCGCCCTGGAAAACCGCGCAATCAGTCTTGCCGCGGCGGACGCGGCGTGCGCGCAACGGACCAGGCTATTAGCGGCGCGGGGTTCGCGCTCGCTCGTTCCATCAGAATTCGCCGGCGCCTGCGACGCTGGCGTGTTCAGAAGCCTCGTCGGGATCGGTGCGGCTGCCCAATTGCCAGCGGCGCAGCTTGTTGAGCAGCGATTTGTAGCAGATGTTCAACTGGCGCGCGGCCTGTTTGCGGTTCCAGTTGACCTCTTCGAGGGTGCGCAGGATGATTTCCTTTTCCGCCTTTTCGGCGGCGACCGCGGACAACTCTTTAAGCGATAATTTCTCCGGTGCCGCCGCTTCGCGCGCCGGCGCGGGTTTGTGCAGTTCGGCCAGCGCGTGCTGCAAATCGGGAAGGATGAGATAGCGCTTGACGGAGTTTTCGAGCTGGCGGACGTTGCCGGGCCAATGGTAACGCGCGTAGGCCTGCTCCAGCTCTTCGGGAAGGCGGCGGATGGCGCTCTTATACTTGACGCGATACAGCTCGACGAAGCGGTGGATCAGGGGCAGAAGGTCTTCGGGCCGGTCGCGCAGCGGGGGAACGTCGATGGTGATCACGTTCAGCCGGAAAAACAGATCCTCGCGAAACGTGCCTGCCGCGACCAGGTTTTCGAGGCGCTTGTTGCTCGCGGCGATGATGCGCGCTTCCGATCTCAGCGACCGCGTTCCGCCCAGGCGGGCGTACTCGCCGTCCTGGAGCACGTGCAAAAGCTTGGCCTGGAGCAACGGGTGCATTTCGGCGATTTCGTCCAGCATGATGGTGCCCTGGCCTGCGAGCTCGAATTTCCCGGGTTTTTCACGCATGGCGCCGGTGAAAGCGCCGCGCTCGTGGCCGAACAGCTCGCTTTCGAGAAGATCCATGGGCAGAGCGGCGCAGTTCACCTTCAGGAAAGTCTCGCCGCGCTCGGATTGCGAGTGAATGTAGCGAGCGAGCACTTCTTTGCCGGCGCCGGACTCTCCCATGATGAGGATGGGAACGTCGGTGCGCGCGACCTGGTCGCAGATCGAGCGGATGTGCTGCATCCGGCGGTTGGAAGAGGGGAAAGCGACTTCGGCCGAAGCGCCGAAATCGCACGGGTCGGCGCCGCCGCGCTCGGCGAGGGTTTTTTCGATGGCGTTTTCAAGCTCGGCTTCATCGAACGGTTTCACCAGGTAGTCGGATGCGCCGTAACGCATCGCCTTGACGACGGTAGAAACCTGATCGACGCCGGAGAGGACGATCGACGGAATTCTACGGCCGGCGCGATCCAGTTGTTCGAGCACGTCGAGCCCGCCGAGGTGCGGCATGCGGATATCGAGCAGGAGCAAGGAGGGCGCGTGCGAAGCGGCGAGGCGCCGCATCACCTGCTCGCCCGAGTCGACTCCTTCCACTTCGTAACCGCGAGACGACAAGAAATCCTCAAGATAGCCGCGCGCGCCATCGTCGTCGTCGACCACCCACACAGATGCCTTATTTGTACCTGGACGCATTGCGCCTATCTAAGTGCATTCCACTTACCGAAACGACTCGATCAGAGGGAGCCGCAACGTCACGTGCACGACGCCGGTGCTCGCAACGCCGGCCGAAGCGGTGCCTCCGTGCAAGCGTAAGATGCGGCTGGCAGTATCGATATCGGGTGCGTCGCAGGGTTGGTCCGGGGGAGTGGCGGGGCCGCCACTGGCGAAGCACCGGAGCACGAACTCGTCATCTTCTTGCGACGCACGCACCTCGATGCGGGCGTCCGACCGGGAAAAATCGACCAGGGAGGTGAGCAATTTGTGCACAGCAGTGGATACTTTCGCACCATCGGCGACGGTCCACACCGGTTCGTTGGGGACGCAGGCGAGGTGCAACGTTGCGCGCGCGCGCATTGTATCGAGCGCGCGATGCAGGAGGTCGCGAAGATCGACGGGGTTGAGATCGAGCGCGGACTCCGAAGGAAAATCGCCGAGCGCGCCGACGAGCTCGGCCAGACGGTTCATGTTTTCGAGTATGTTGGCGGCGTATTTGCGCTGCGTAGCGGTTACATCGGGCTCCTGCAAGAGCAGGCGCGCATAGCCGCGGCCGGCGAACAAGGGCCCGCGGATGTCGTGAGCGGTGCGCGAAACCCAATGCTTACGGATCTTTTGCAACGCTTCGGATTTGTTCGCGGTCAATTGGAGATGCGGTTCCACGCGAGTTTCACTAACGTTAGATGGAACACGGGGAATTATCGTTCGAGAGTCTGGAATCGCGCGAGAGCTTGTTGTAAGATTTGGACTGTGGTTCGTCGGGGTGACTCTCGGCGCCGCATGCCGCGCGTGCAGTCGGCGCGGAACGGATCAAGTTTTTCATGAGAGTCCCGATTCTGAAGCAGGGCGAGTTTGTGATCGCCTCGATTCAATCCGCGTTAAGCGACGATGATCTGCTTCAGCTGCGCGACAACCTGGCCGCGCACGGTGATCGTCGGCATCCAGCCGGAGGTCGCTTTCGCGATGGTGCAGCTCGGCCTGGAGCTGGGCAATGTCGCAACCGCTCTCGATCTCGAAGAACGTCTCGCGCTCTTGCGGCATGAAGCGAAATGAATCCAGTCGCGCGGGCCGACAGATCCGGATCGCGGCGGACGTGGACATCGTGGAAGCGCGGATGGCGGCGCGCGTCCTGGCGGCCGAGCTGGGCTTCGACGGAGCCGATCTGGTGATGATCGCGACGGCGGTTTCCGAAATCGCGCGCAACATCGTCGAGTACGCCAAGCCGGGTGAGGTGTGGATCGCGCCGGCGGTAAACGGGAGCCGGCGCGGAATGGAGGTTGTGGCGAAGGACCGCGGTCCGGGGATCGCCGACGGTCGCCCAGGCGATGGAGGACAGATACTCCACGGGGCGCGGGCTGGGCATCGGGCTGCCCGGATCGCGCCGGTTGATGGACGATTTCGAGATCGATTCCAAGGTGGCTACGGGCACGACGATCACGATGAAGAAGTGGCTGCCGAGATGAATCCCCAAATCGCACGAGCGGCGGAGCGTCGCCACAGGGTGGATTGCGGCGTGAACGTGGTGGCCTGCGCCGGCGAGCGGGAATCCGGGGATCAGTACCTGATTCAGCCGGTGGAGCGCGGGGCCGTGATCGCAGTCGCGGACGGGATCGGCATGGACCGGACGCGGCGCGGGCAGCGCGGCTGGCGATCGCAACGATTCAAGCGGAGTTGGCGAAACCAAACAGCCCCATCGATTTGGGGGTGTTGTTGCGGCGTTGCCATGACGCGCTGCGAGCGACGCGCGGAGTGGTCATGGGCGTGGGACGCTTCGATGCGGGGACGCTCGCGTGGTTCGGGGCGGGGAATATCGCCGGCGTGGTGGTGCGCCGAGGGTCCGCGCGGCCGCGGATCGAATCGCTGCTGGTGCGCCCGGGGGTGGTCGGATATCGGCTGCCCGCGCACAGCCGACGGTGACCAAGGTCCGGCCAGGCGATCTGCTGGTGGTGGCGACGGATGGAATCGGGTGCGGATTTGCGGGCGAGTTGTCGGCCGATTTTCTGGCCGCCGCGCGGCCGGAGCGGATCCGGAATGGATTTCGGCGCGGCACTCCAAGCCGAGCGACGACGGTATGGTGCTGGTGGCGCGTTACACGGGCGGTTGAGATGCGCGCAGCGGACAGAAATTGGGACATCATCGCCGCCGAGTACCGCGCGGCGCTGAGCGACTATCTGCGAGGCCGGAGCGAAAGCGCGTTGCGGCGCGCTTATGAAACCGGAAGACGGGGCCTGGCGAGCGGAATGGGGGTGCTCGAAATGGCCGCGGCGCATCGCGAGGCTGTGGATGCGATGCTCGGTGAAACCGCGGAGCCGGAGCGCGCATCCGTGATACTCGACGCATCCATCCCGCGTTTCTCGACCAGATCTTCGAGCCGTTCCGCCGCGGGACCAATTCGTGGCTGACGCATCAATCCGGTCTGGGGCTGAGCCTGGCGATCGCGCGGCGCATCGTCGCGCTGCACGGCGGCACCATCCGGGCCGAGAGCAAGGGGCTCAACTGCGGAAGCACGTTTTACGTTACGCTTCCGCTGGCTGTTCCGGAAGCGGCGGAGCCGGCGGGGATGGCGCTCCACGCGCGGCGGAAGTTGCGGCGCAGGGCGTGAAGGTGCTGCTGATCGAAGACTCGGAAGACATTCTGTTTCTTGTAAGAATGGCATTGGAGCGGATGGGTCACTCGATTATCACCGCTTCGGACGGAATCAGCGGGCTGCGCCAGGCGCGGCTGCACCACCCGGATGTAGTGATCTCCGATATCAAAATGCCGGGCATCGACGGCTACGAGCTAATTCGCGAAATCCGCGCGATTTCGGAGCTGTGCGGCGTACCGGCGATCGCGCTGACCGGTTTCCGAGCGAAAAGCGATTTCGACAAAGCCACGGCGGCGGGTTTCGATGCGTGCATCGGCAAGCCGGCGGAGCCGGAAGATATCGCCGCACTGATCCAATCGTTGACCACACCAAACATGCCGTTAAGAGTTACCGAGAAAAGAGGCAGACAGATCGGCGTCGATGGGTCCCATCCCGCAAGTCTCGGCGCGGCACGCCACGAGACCTGGGATAGAGCCGTCTCTCCTTTTTCAACGATCACAACGAAAGCTCGAGAGGAATTAAAGAATGAGCAGGCGGGAGATTATCGTTATGAGAGAGAAGCAACGCAAACGGGCTCGCGGAGATCTCGCGGGTGGGTAGCCCGGTGGCGAATGTGCATGAATCCGCCACGCAGGCGCTGCTGACCGAACTGGTTTCGCACCTGCGCCAGAACCGCACGCAGTTGCGGGAAGAGTGGGCGCGGCGCATCACCGAATCGCGGCTGCCGACGGCCATGACGCAGGAAGAGATCTTTATCGAGGCGACCGCGGTGTACGACAACTACGTGGCCGTGCTCGAAACGGGAAGCGTGGAGGCGTTGCGGGAGTATGCTCGCGATCTTTCGGAAAGGATCATCCCGCGGGGAGTGGAAACGCACGAGGTGTTGGGAATCGTGCTGCTGCTGAGAAACGTGCTGGCGCGGTCGCTGTTCAAGAAATATCAGAGCGATTTTGGAATGCTCAATCGGGTGCTCGACGCCTACGAGCCTGCGGCGAATCGCATCGCCAACACCGTGGGTGTGAGCTTCGTGCAGGAGCGCGAGCGCATCATCCGGCAGCAGCAGGAGGCCATTCGAGAGCTATCGACGCCGGTCTTGCAGGTGCGCGAGCGGCTCCTGATTCTCCCGATCATCGGCGTGATCGACCCGCAGCGCGCGCGGCAGCTCACCGAGCAGTTGCTGCGGGGCATTCGAGCCAATCGCGCGAAAGTGGTGGTGATCGACATCACCGGCGTGCCGTCGGTGGATTCGACGGTCGCCAATCACCTGGTGCAAACTGTGGACGCATCGCGGCTGATGGGCGCGACGGTCATCGTCACGGGGCTTTCCTCCGAGATTGCGCAGACGCTGGTCCGAGCGGCTGCTGGAATATGAGATTGTCCGGCGCGAGGAAACCAAGGCCGATTAACGGCTGGTCGCCACCGGCCAGGATTCACGCTCCGGCGTGGCGGCAGGGGCGACGGGTTCGGGCGGTTTGCGTTCCGTCCAGCGATCGCTGGGATGGTATTCGGGAACCAGGTCGAGGATATGGCGGATCAGCAGCGGCGCGCGGCGCTTCTGGAGCAGCGTGCGCAACTCGGCCATCCATTCCGACATGCGCGCCCAATCCGGCGGCGTGTGCTCGAAGATGTGGATCTTATCGTGATACGTAGGCAGGGTTCGCTCCTCGGCGCCGTTGATCTCTTCAAATAGTTTTTCTCCCGGGCGCAGGCCGGTGAAGCGAATATCGATGTCCTGATAGGGAACCAATCCGGCCAGACGGATCATGTTCACCGCAAGATCGAGAATGCGGATCGGCTCGCCCATATCGAGCACGAAAATTTCCGACGCGGTCCCCATGGTGGACGCCTGCAAGACCAGCGAGACGGCTTCCGATGCGGTCATGAAATAGCGCTGGATGTCGGGATGCGTCACGCGCACCGGACCGCCGCTCGCGATCTGGGCCTGAAAAATCGGCACCACGCTGCCGTTGCTCCCGAGCACGTTCCCGAACCTCACCGACACACATTTTGTAAAACGTCCTTCACGGGCGCCTGGCGCGGCGGAGACGATCAGCTCGCAGACGCGCTTGGTGGCGCCCATCACGCTGGTGGGATTCACCGCTTTATCGGAAGAAATCATCAGGAAATTCGGCACCCTGCGCTGATGCACGGCGGCGATGAGGTTCCAGGTGCCCACAATATTGTTTTGCACGGCTTCGCAGACGTGCGATTCCATCATGGGGACGTGCTTGTAGGCGGCGGCGTGGAAGACCGAATCGACGGTGAACTGGTCGAAAATTTCGCCCAGGCGGTGGGCATCGCGAATGTCGGCGAGCGCGGGAACGATTTCGAGCTCCGGATGCGCGTCGCGCAACTCGCATTCGATGCGGAACAGGTCGCTTTCGGCCTGATCGAGCGCGATGAGGCGAGCGGGGCGGAAACGCGCCACCTGACGGCACAATTCCGATCCGATGGATCCGGCGGCGCCGGTGACCAGAACACTGCATCCTTCGAGGTGCACGCGAATGGGCTCCTCTTCAAGCTGCACGGCGGGACGGCCGAGCAGATCCGTGACGGAAACGTCGCGAATCTGTTCGACCAGGACCTCGCGGCTCAACAGTTCGCCGAGGCCGGGGATGGTCTTGCAGGGAACGCCCGCGGATTGGCAGTTGGCGAGCGCTTCGCGCTTTTCGCGTCCGCTCGCCGAAGGCATCGCGATGATGATCTCCTCGACGCGATTGCGGCGGCGATTCAGGCGGGCGACGATCGATCCGGCCTGGCGGCCGCAGCCGAGTACGGGAACCTGCATGATCAGCGCGCCGCGCTTAGCGGGATCGTCGTCGATAAATCCGATTACGTGATACCCCAGCGCGCGATTGCCGCGAATTTCGCGGAGCAGCGTGGCGCCGGCCTGTCCCGCGCCGTAAATCAGAATCCCTTTGCGCTTCTGCGCGCCGTGCTCCCACAGCATGGCTTCGTGATAGATGCGCGCGGAGTAGCGAATCATCACGGCGCCCAAGGCGCACACCAGAAAATCGATCACCCACACGGAAAACGGAACGTCGTGGCGGAAATAGGCGAAGCCGGCCGTTGCCACCAGAACGCTCGCGGCGGCGTTCGACAGCAGCAGGCGCACCAGGTCGCTGATTTCGGCGAACATGCGCAGGTTGCGATGCAGCCCGGAAAAATAAAACACCGGGGGCTTGATGAGAATCACCAGCAGCACGGCTTGAGCCAGCAGAAACCGGCCGGCTTCGGGAATTGCGAATTCGAACTGGATCAAAAACGCCGTCGCGACCGAGAAAGCGAACAGCAGGATATAGGCAAACGCATCCAGTGCGTGCAGAGAAGTGCGCAGTGGCTTCATAAAAACTCGAAAAAAAAATCAGGAACGCGAGCCGGCTTCGGTGAGCATGGCGTGGACCGGCGCCTGGGCGGTTTCGAGAATCTCGCGCACGTTGCTCGCGACGAATCGAACCTGCTCCTCGCTCATGGCGGGATAGAGCGGGAGGGAGACGATGCGCTCGAACAGCGCGAGCGCGCGCCGGCAGGATTGCGCATCGAGCGACATCCGCGCAAAGAAGGGGTGCAGCGGAATCGGAATGAAATGGACGCTGGTCCCGATGCCGCGCAGGCGCAGCTCTTCGATGAATTGCTGCCGGTCGATATCGAGAGTTTCCAGATTCAGCCGCGGAACGTAGAGGTGCCAGGCGTGGCGCGAGCGCGGGGACTCCGGCGGGAGCTCCAGCTGCTCGAGTCCGTCGAAAAGCTCGTTGTACATCGCGGCGTAGCGCGCGCGCTTTTCGATGAAGGATTCGAGCTTGCGCAGCTGGTGAATTCCGAGCGCCGATTGGATGTCGGTCAGGTTGTATTTGAAGCCCTGCGCGATCACTTCGTAGTACCAGCTTCCGCGCTCGGTGTAGCGATTCCAGGCGTCGCGGCTCATGCCGTGAAGCGAGAGCATGCGCATGCGCGAGGCGAGCGATTCGTGCGGCGTGGTGATCATTCCGCCCTCGCCGGTGGTCATG
Organism: Bryobacteraceae bacterium; assembly: GCA_030044325.1. Lineage (GTDB taxonomy): Bacteria > Acidobacteriota > Terriglobia > Bryobacterales > Bryobacteraceae > Palsa-187. The sequence goes on along the minus strand of JASHWA010000398.1, from coordinate 637 downwards.
TTCTTGGTCGCGTAGAAGCTGAACACGACGGCGTCGCTGGCGGGCGCGCCTTCCGACGCATTGCCGATCATGCGGCCTTCGTAACGCGCGCCGGCGGCATGGGCCGCGTCCTCGATCACGAACAGGCCGTGGCGGCGAGCAAGCTCCCAGATCGCGCGCATATCGCAGGGAAGGCCGGCCAGATGCACCGGAACGATGGCGCGCGTCTTTCGTGTGATGGCCTTTTCGATCTCGCGCGGATCGATGTTGCCGTCCTCGTCGATGTCGGCGAGCACCGGCCGCGCACCGACGTGCAGAATCGTCGTGACCGTGGAACAGAAGGTGAGCGGAGTGGTGACCACCTCGTCGCCTTCGCTGACACCCAGCGCCGCCAGCGCGAGGTGCAGGCCCGCGGTGGCCGAATTCACCGCGACGGCGTAGGGCGCGCCGGCGTAGGCGGCGAAATCCTTCTCAAACTGCGCGGTGCGCGGACCGGTGGTCAGCCAGCCGGAGCGCAGCGTCGCCTCCACTTCACGAATCTCTTCTTCCCCGATCGAAGGAACATGAAACGGAATAAATGTCTTTTCGTGCATCATGGCCTCTCTTGTTGTTCCGCGCCTTTCCGGGCGACCGTTCTGCCCCGTGCTTACGCACGTAC
>JASHWA010000397.1 GCA_030044325.1 Bryobacteraceae bacterium | reverse complement strand
GCCCATGCGCTCATACGGCAACTGCTCCATCATCTGATAAAATCCGCGGCCCTCCTCGCCGCCGAGCAGATTGCGCGCCGGAACGCGCACCTCGTCGAAAAACAGCTCGCACGTATCCTGGCCGTGCATCCCGACCTTTTCAAGCGTCCGCCCCACGCGATATCCGGAGAGACCCTCCGTTTCCACCACCACCAGCGAGATTCCCTTGGCGCCCACGCCCGCTTCGCCTGTCTTCACGGCCAGCACGATCAGATTGGTGTGCCATCCGTTGGTGATGAAGGTTTTCGAGCCGCTGATCACCAGGCACTCGCCCAGCCGCTTCGCGCTGGTCTTGATGTTCTGCAAATCCGATCCGGCCACCGGCTCGGTCATGGCGATCGATCCGATCAGCTCGCCTTTCGCCATGCGCGGCAGCCACGCGCGCTTCTGCTCCTCGCTTCCGTAATCCAGAATGTAGTGCGCCGCGATGCTGTGCACGCCATGGCCGAAATGCACGCCGTTGTAGCACAGCTCCTCGGTGACGACGGCTTCATGGCAGTAATTTCCGCCTCCGCCGCCGTACTCCTCGGGAATGTCGGTGAGCAGGATGCCGACCTCGCCCGCCGCGGGCCACGCCTCCGCGTCCACGCGATGCTGCTCGCGCCAGCGCGCCTCGTTGGGAACGAATTCCTCCTGAATAAAGCGCCTCACGTTCTTTCGAAAAAGCCGGATCTCTTCGTTGATCCACGGCGATACATAAGGGTGCAAAACTGGTTTGGCCATCCGACCTATTCTAAGACGCGGCGCAGGCTGCGCGCGCGGGTCGATCTCGATGCGTCATGGCGACTCAGTCGAGGTGTGGCGCAACACCTCGCGAATGCGCTCGCTCGCGCGGCCGTCGCCATAGGGATTGTGAATGCGCGAGCGGCGCGCGTATTCCTCCGGGTCGTCGAGCAGAAGCTCGGCTTCGCTCACGATCCGGTCCGCGGAGGTCCCCACCAGCCGCGCCGTCCCGGCTTCCACCGCTTCCGGCCGCTCCGTTTTTTCGCGCATCACCAGCACCGGTTTTCCGAGCGACGGCGCTTCTTCCTGAATTCCGCCGGAATCGGTCAAAATAATGTGCGCGCGGAACATAAATCCGACAAAATCGATATATCCGAGCGGCTCGATTAAATCGATATTCGGCGAGCCGTGCAAATGTTTTTGAACCGCATCACGCACGTTCGGATTGGGGTGCACCGGATAGATGATTTCGACGTCGTCGCGCGCGGCCAGCCGGCGCAGCGCCGCGCAGATCGAATCGAATCCCGCGCCGAAGCTTTCGCGCCGGTGCGCGGTGACCAGGATCAGCTTCTTCGCCGCCACCGGCCGGGCGGGCGGGAATCGCGCCGCCACATCGAGCACCGCGTCGATGGCCGTGTTCCCGGTCACGAAAATTTTCGATGCATCCACGCCTTCGCGCTTCAGATTCTCGGCCGCCGCCGCAGTGGGCGCGAAGTGCAGCGAGGCCAGCCGCGAAACCAGCACGCGATTCATCTCCTCCGGAAACGGCTGCCACACATCGCCCGTTCGCAGTCCGGCCTCCACGTGCGCCGAAGGAATCCGCCGGTAAAAGGCCGCGAGCGCGGCGCAGAAAGTGGTGGTCGTGTCGCCCTGCACGATCACGCAATCGGGTTTCTCGAATTCCAAAACGCTTTCGAGCGCCGCGACGATCCGCGCCGTGGATTGAAACAGGCTCTGGGCCGGCTGCATGACGTTCAGATCGTGATCGGGGCGAATCGAAAACGCGTCCAGAACCTGGTCGAGCAGGCCGCGGTGCTGCGCCGTGACCGCGATGCGCGTCTCGAAATTTTGGGGCTGCTCGCGCAGGCTGCGCACCACCGGCGCCAGCTTGATCGCTTCGGGCCGCGTGCCGAAGACGAACAGAATCTTTTTTCGCTGCCCTTCCGCGAGCACTGGCTATATCCTCAGCTTTACAGATCGCCCGCGCCGTTCTGAGGCGCGACAGCAATGGAGCGCGTTGGCGCCGGCATAGGCAAGACGCAGCGATAAGCTACTTGTGTCGATACGTGATTCGGCCTTTGGTCAGGTCGTAAGGGGAGAGCTCTAAGGTGACCCGGTCGCCCGCCAGCACGCGAATGCGATTGCGGCGAAGCTTGCCCGCCAGATGTGCGAGCACTGTGCGCTCCTGATCGAGCTGCACGCTGAACAATCCGCTGGGAAATTTTTCAACTACGGTTCCGGTGACTTCAATGCAGTCTTCTTTACTCATTCTCCTCCTGCAATGGATTATAACGCGCGGGTCCGTGGTCCGCGAACAGCGTCCCCTGCCCCAGCAGCCAGTGGGGATCGAAACGCCGCTTCACCGCGCGCATGGCCTCGATCTCTTCCGCCGAATATTGAATTTCGAGCAGGTGCGCTTTGCGCTTTCCCAGGCCGTGCTCGGCGCCGACCGTGCCGCCCAGCTCCACCGCGGCGCGCGCCAGCTCGGTCATCAGCGCCTGGTTGAACTCGAAACGCTCCGCCGAATCCGAAAAGGTGTTGATATGCACATGCGCGTCGCCGACATGGCCGAAAATGACATATGGCTTTTTCAACATGTTTCGATAAATCGCGAGCATTTCCCGGTTTTTATCCAGCGGGACCGCATAATCCGTGCTCAATTTCATGAATCCGCTGCGCCGGATGCGGTCGTTGCATTTTTCCGGAAGCGCGTGGCGGAAACGGCGGAAGCGCTCGCGGTCGGCCGCGGAAACGGCGAACCAGGATTCCGCTTCGAGCGCGCCGGTCATGTCGAGCTCGCCGTCGCCTTCCTGCTCGATCATCAGGGCCGCCGCGTGGGGAACATCGAGCAATTCCAGTGAGGCGCGATCGAGATATTCGATCATGTTGAGATTCGCCTCACGCCAGCGCTCCACGGCGTCGAGCGCGGCTTGCTCGGATTTGAAAAAAACCACGCCGCTCAGCAGTTCCCCGCGCGGGGGAAGCAGCTTCAATTCGGCCTGCGTGATCACGCCGAGGGTGCCTTCGCTGCCGACGAACACGTCCACCCGATCCATTTGCGGCGCCAGGCGGTAACCCGCGGAATGTTTGGTGGTGCGCGGCAGACGAATCCGCGGAACGTCGAAATCGATGGGCTGACCGCGGCGCATTTCCAGGATCGAGCCATCGATCAGCGCCACGCGCAGCGCGAGCACGTGATTGCGCGTCGCGCCGAAGCGGTAGCTGCGCGAACCGCTGGCGTTGGCCGCGAGATTCCCGCCGATCGAGGAAGTATTTTCGGTCGGATCGGGCGCGTAAAATTGTTTCGATTGTTCGGCCGCGGACTGAACATCGCGCAGCAACGCTCCCGGTCCGACGATCGCGCGTCCGGGTTGAATTTCGATCCGGTTCAGCCGCGCGAGGGAAATCGCCCAGCCGCCGAGCGGAACCGCGGCCCCGGTGACTCCGGTGAGCGCGCCCATAAACGTGACGGGAATCTGATTTCGATTCGCGCGATGGAGAATCTCGAGCAGTTCGGCTTCATCGTGCGGCGAAAAAACCTGGCCGGCGCGGCCGGCGAAATACGATGCATCGCTGATTTCGGTGCTCAAGCGAAAATTGCGTCGACGGCGGCCCTTCCGCCGAACAAGAGCGGGATCTCCTGGCCGGATGTGTATGTGATCGAACGTCCGTCGGGCGTGGAAACCTCGACTTCGCGCAGACCGGCATCGACTACCCAGAACTCGGCTGATCCGTTTTCCAGGCAGAGTTTCCTTCTGTCGCGCACATCGGCGGCAGTGTTCGATGGGGAAAGAATTTCGATCACCATGTCCGGCGCGCCGTAAAATGGGCGCCGAGGATCTTGGGCGCCTAACCTCTCGCGAGAAAAATAGGCGACATCGGAAACTCTATAATTCCGATCGCCGATCCGAAAACCGAGTTCCACCAATACCAAGCCCGCATCGCCGGCGGCCTGCTTCAGAAGCGCACGCAAGTTCTCCTGAATAAGAGCATGTCCTAATCTTAAGGGGGGCAATTTGACCGGGTCTCCGTGCCGCAATTCGTAGCGCTCGTCCGGGGACCAGTCGAGCTTCTCGAACTCCGCGAAATTCATGCGCTGCGTGGTCGTCGCCATACTCAAATTGTACGCATCACACCATGATGGACGCGACTTCGGTGGTCGAGCGGAAGCCTTCCATCACCACGATTCCGCTTTCGGTGACGTGATACATCTGGCGATCGCGATCGAGGTCGTAGCCGATGCGGCCGTCCTCCGGAATGCGCACGTTTTTGTCGAGGATGGCGCGGCGCACGCGCGCGCGGCGCGCGATATCCACGTTGTCGAACAGGATCGAATCCTCCACCAGCGCGCCCGAATGCACCCTCACGCCGCGGCCCAGCACGGAGTTCCGCACCATCCCTCCCGATAGAATCGTTCCGCCCGCGACGATCGAATCGATCGCCTGCCCGCGCCGGCCCTCCTGGTCGAAAATGAACTTGGCCGGCGCGTCGGAATATCCGGCGGTGCGCAGCGGCCACTGCCGGTTGTACAGATTCAGCGCGGGCGTTACGTTGCGCAGGTCCATGTTGGCCTCGAAGTACGAGTCGATGGTTCCCACGTCGCGCCAATAGGGCTGCTGCGCGGGAGGATCTCCCGGAATGCGGTTGGTCTGAAAATCGTAGGCGTACATTTCGGCGCGCCCCACCAGCGACGGCAGAATGTCGCGGCCGAAATCGTGCGAGCTTTGTTCGTTCTGCGCGTCGGCGTACAGCTCGCGCAGCAGAAGATTGGTCGAAAAAATATAATTCCCCATGGAGGCGTACACGCGCTCGGCGTCGTGGGGCAGCACGGGCGCGTCGGGGCGCTTCTCATGGAACGCGAGCACCAGCCCGTCGGGCGAGGTTTCCACCACTCCGAACTCGGCGGCGTGCGCGCGCGGCACAGGGATCGCCGCCACGGTCGCCTGGGCGCGCTTGTGCATGTGAAATTCGAGCATTTCCCGGATATTCATCCGGTAAATATGATCCGCGCCGAAAATCAGGACAAAATGCGGATCGGCCTGCTCGATTAAATTGATATTTTGATAAATCGCGTCGGCGGTGCCCCGATACCAGTCTTCGCCGGGCGAGCGCATCTGCGCCGGAACCGGAATGATGAAGTGCTGCTTGAGCAGGCTGCTCACCTCCCAGCCGTCGCGCAGGTGCTGCAGCAGGCTCTGGCTCTTGAACTGGATCAGCACGTAGGTCGAGTAGACGCCCGAATTGATCAGGTTGCTCAGGACGAAATCGACGATGCGGTATCGTCCGCCGAAGGGAACGGCCGGTTTGGCGCGCTCCTTGGTTAAAGGATAAAGGCGGGTGCCTTTTCCGCCGGCGAGAACAAAAGCCAGGACGCGAACTTGCATTCCGCCTTATTTTGCCAAGTCATCGCGCATAAGGCAATAGCGGGACCATGCAAAATGGCTGACAAGAGCGTGAATCGACCGCAATTCGGCAGCAGGGAGCGGGCAGCGGGCGGTAACGCCCCGCCGGCCACCCGCTACCCGCTACCCACTGCCTGAAAAGGGGTCCGTTGCCGGACCCCCTTCCTTCCTAATTGGTGAGCGTTACGGTCACGATCGTCGACGAGCTGTTGCCCTTGCTGTCGGTGACCGTGAGGTTGAACACGTACTGGCCGTAGATGTCGCCCAGGAACGCCGTGGTGACGGCCGACGTGGCGTTGACGATGGTCGCATTGCCGTTCACCGAAGTCCACAGGAACCGGAGCGGAGTGTTGCCGCCGGGGCTGGTGCTGGCCGACGCATCGAGCGTCACGGTGCGCGTGTAGGCGGTGATCGAGGTGCCGCCCGCGATGACGATTACCGGCGGAGCGTTGCTACCGGTGCTGGTGCCGGTCACCGTCACGGTCAGCGTCTGCGACGCGGTCTGGCCCGTCGCATTCGCCGCCGTACAGGTGTAGCTGGTGGTGGTTTGCGGCGTCACCGTCGCGGTCGCCGACAGACCTTGGGTCGTCGTGCCGTTCAGCGTGACGCTGGTGGCGTTGGCCGCCGTACAGGCCAGCATTACCGCCGTGCCCGGCGACGGCGACGGATTGGGCGTCGCCGTAAACGAGACGATCGACGGCGGGGCCGGGGTCACGGTAATCGTCGTCGAGGACGTTACGCTGCCGGCCGTGTTGGTCGCGGTCAAAGTGTAAGTGGTGGTCGCCGACGGCGAAACCACCTGCGATCCGCCGAGCGACAGGCTGGAGCCGACGTTGTTGTTGATGCTCACCGAGGTCGCGTTCTCCACCACCCAGAACAGCGTGGAGGAGCCGCCCGCGGTGATGCTCATCGGGGCCGCCGAGAACTGGATGATGCGCGGCAGGTTGCCGGCCTGCACCGTCACGCCCGCCGTACAGGTGTTGCTGATGCCGTTGGGTCCCTGCGCGGTGAAGGTGTAGTTGGTGCTGGTGGTGGGCGTCACGACGACGCTGCCGTTGGCGCCTTCCGTGCCCACTCCACTGATCGAAACCGAAGTGGCGTTCACGGTCTGCCAGAACAGCGTGGACGATTCGCCGCTGATAATCGTCGCCGGCGAAGCGTAGCAGTAAGTGATCTGCGTGGTGGTGCCCGTCACGGTGACCGTCGCCGTCGCGCTCTGCGAGCTGTTGGCGTTGGTCGCGGTCAACGTGTAGGTGGTGGTCGAAGTGGGCGAAACCGGCAGCGATCCGGTGTTGGCCACCGTTCCGATTCCGCTGATCATCACCGAGGTCGCGTCTTCGACGCTCCAGGACAGCGTAGCCGACTGGCCCGCCTGGATCTGCGTCGGATTCGCGAGGAAGAACAGGATGTCCACCTTGGTCGCGGCCGCCGTGGTCACGCGAACCGAGGCCTGGCCCGTTCCGCCCAGACTGTCGGTGACCGTCAGCAGGAAGTTGTACGCCTCGCCGGCAGTGGCCGGGAAGGTGGTGATGGCGCTGTTGGGACTCGAAAGAGTCACCGTCGGACCGCCCGTCTGCGTCCACTGGAACGTGATCGGCAGGCCATCCGGCGAATACGAAGCCGATCCGTTGAGCGTAATGGGACCGGCCGGTACGCCGATCTGATTGGGGCCCGCGTTGGCCACCGGAGGCGTGTGCCCGGTGCGCACGGTGCGCGTCAGCTCCTCGTATTGCACGCGCGGAATTTGCGCCGGAACCGCATGGTCCACGGTCATGAACTCTTTGGGCCGCAGCGAATTTCCGAACTGCACGCCGACCGTGGCGCGCTCGTCATTGCGCGGTCCCACGATGGTGGGATTCAGGCCGACTTCGAGCGTCAATGCGACCTTGTCGTTCAGCGGGAAAATCAGCCGGCCGGTGGCGCCGGCGCGGTCTCCGTAAATCGCGCTCTTGAGGAATCCGACGTTGCCTTCGAGGTAGTTGTTGCCCCATAGCCCGAAGGTGAAATTCGCGCCGCCCTGGTTGACCACGCGCAGGTACGTCTGCGTCCACAGGTCGGGCGAGGTGACGCCGTTGGGCAGAACCGTGGCGACGCTGTTGATCACCGCGTCGTCCAGGAACGCGTAGGTTCCGAACAATCCCACGCGGCCGTATTTGAAGATGTAGTCGAGAGTGACGGCCGCCTGGCCGAGCGTACCGCTCGACTGATTCCCGCTGATGAACACGTTTTTGAAGCTGGCGAAGGCGCCCATCTGGAAACGCTTGTTCACGCGGTCCACCAGTCCGATGTCGAACTGGCCTTCATGCTCCAGGCGGTCGTAAATATATTCGCCCTGCGCCTGGAACGCGTAGTGGTCGGCGAAGGCGCCGAAAAAGCGCCCGCGCGCATTGGCCGTGACGTTGCCCGTCGAATCCTGGCCGACGCTCGCGCCCAGCAGCTGGAATTTGGGCTCGCGCTTCTGCATTTCGTTGGCCACCGCGGTGGCGGTCTGCTCCGCCGTGGAGGCGGGCGCGGCCGCGGGCGGCGGCTGATTCGCCTTGGATTCGAGCACCTGCTGGGCCTGCTTCAACTGGTCGATCTGGCGGCGCAGATCCGCGTTCTGATCGGCCAGATCCTTCAGCATTTTGGCGATATCGTCGAGCTTGTCGAGCCTGCGCAGCACCTCGCTGCAGCAATCCTGCATGGGCGCCTTGGGCTCGATCGCGCGAATGGCCTCGCCCACGCCCGCCGCGCTCACGGTTCTGCCCTGCTCGTCGGTGACGGTGATCACCACGCGCCGGTTCATCCAGCGGGCTTCGTCGGTCCTGGTGTAAACCGGCTTCTGGCCGGGATATTTCGGATCGACCTTGCCGCGCGTGCCGACATCGATCTGGCTGGGACGCGCCCCGTATTTCACCAGGAAATCGCGCACCATGGTGGCGCGCGCCAGACCCAGCTTGTCGTTATATTGACCGTTACCCAAATCGTCGGTGTGGCCTTCGAGCCGGACATGATAGCCGGGATGCTGCTGCAGCAGCTCGGCCAGTCTCAACAGGCTCGGAAATCCGTCCACCAGAACGGAGGAATTGAACTCGAAATTGATCTCTTCCCAGTCATTGGGCGATGCACTTGTATTCAAACCCTGGGCGGAGACGCCGATTGCAACGAGCCCCATCGTGCAGAGCAACGCGGCGCATCGTTTTACCATTGCCGTGATCCTCCTGAATCCACAACATCCCTCATGCGCCGCGTTTGCGCGCGGCGCCGGTGTACTGTTTCCGGAGCGCGGTACATCCATCGACAGAACGCGCCGCCGGCTTCAACCAACCTCTACTGCTTTTGAACTACCCCAACCGGGCTTCGCATCCGACTCCGACTACACCCTCAAAAAGCCCACGTCATGGACAGAATACACCAACTGTTTGTAGATACGCCATTTCCAAAAATGTTTCACCGTAAACAATTGCCCCCAACAAGCGTCCCCTTGCCATCAGGCGGCGCCCGCGCCGATAATAGAAGCCGGACCCGCCGGACGGGCAGTCGCCCCGGATTTTCGCGGAAGCGAGAGGTTCGGGGAGGAAAGTCCGGTCTCCACAGGGCAGCATGCCGGCTAACGGCCGGGGGGACGCGCTAAAAGCGAGTTTCACGGAAAGTGCCACAGAAAACAATACCGCCTGCCATGTATGTGGCGGGTAAGGGTGAAAAGGTGCGGTAAGAGCGCACCGCGGCGGCAGTAATGCGCGCCGGCAGGGTAAACCCCATGCGGAGCAAGACCAAATAGGGGACTGAGGAGCGGCCCGCTCCGTTACAGAGTCCCGGGTAGGTCGCTGGAGCCGGCGAGAGATCGCCGGCCAAGAGGAATGGCTGCCATCCGCATAACGGATACAGAAACCGGCTTATAGTCCGGCGGGTTCGAAGAATGGTTGGTACACCGGCCAACGGAGTTATTGACAGGATGGCTGGGAGGCAGGGACTCGAACCCCGATACGCAGATCCAGAGTCTGCAGTCTTACCATTAGACGACCTCCCAACGGGTCGCGGGCGAGATCCAATTATAACATTTTACTTGAACGATTCCGGCTTTATGCCGAACTCGACGTGCAGGCGGAAGCTGTAAATCCACACCGGGCCGCGCGCGTGATTATAGGCGAGATTGGTATCGTGCTGGAAATCGACGCTGGCCGAAAAAGCGCGGTATACGTGCGCGCTGTAGTAGCTTTCCCAGACATATTCCGGAGCGTAGGCGAGGGCTCCGTCGCCGATCAGAAAATCCT
>JASHWA010000396.1 GCA_030044325.1 Bryobacteraceae bacterium | reverse complement strand
TGGCGATCCAATCCCTCCGTGTACGTCCAGTGCGCTTCCGACTCGCGCCCGGCGATGCGATTTTTCGCGTCGCGCGCAGGCAGCTCGCCGAAGAAAAAATTCCACAGATTGGGCGCGCGTTCGATGCCTTCGGGGCGGAATTCATCGACCGCGAATCCGATCCCGGCCAACATAGCGGCCGCGCCGCACACCGCTTCTCGAACCGCCGGCTGAACCGGAACCGTGTAAAACTGCTCCATCACGCCGATGCGAAGGTCGAGGGAGGGATTGCGTAGCGGCACCGGTGCGGAAAACGGATCGCGATCGTCGTAGCCCGCCAGAATCTCGAACAACACCCGCACATCGGCGACGGAGCGCGCCATCGGACCCATCACGCCGACCCCGAATCGATCCACGGGACGGTGGCCGATCGTAGAAACTCGTCCGGGCGTAGGCTTCAATCCGGCGATTCCGCAAAAATGCGCCGGCACGCGAATCGACCCGCCGCCATCGCTTCCCACGCCGCCGGGCGAGCAGAACGAAGAGATCGCCGCGGCCTCCCCGCCGCTCGATCCGCCCGGAGTGCGGTCGAGATCCCAGGGATTGTTGGTGCGGCCCGTGATGAAATTGTCCGTCTCGTAGCTGGTGAGAAACTCGGGCGTGTTGGTTTTCCCGAGAATGATCGCTCCCGCGCGCCGCAGCCGCGTGACCACCGCGGAATCTTCCCCCGCCGGCGCTTCCGGAGCGAAATAGCTGCCCAGCCGCGTGGGCCATCCCGCGACGTCGAAACTATCCTTTACGGTCACCGGAACGCCATGCAGTGGACTCGTTTTCAGCCCCTGATCCGCGCGCCGCGCCGACTCCCGAGCCTGATCGGCCAGCACCATGGTGAACGCGTTGATCCGCGGATTTACGCGCTCGATCTGATCGAGAAGCGCGTCCACCAGTTCAAGCGAAGATACGCTCCCGGCGCGCACCAGCGACGTCATCTCGGCGAGTGAAAGTCGATGCAGCATCTAATGCGCGATCTGGTGCAGAACGTACGGCAGAATTCCGCCGCTGCGATAATATTCCGCCTCCACCGGCGTATCGATGCGCGCGATCGCGTCGAAGTTTTTTTGATCCGCAGCAACGCGCACACGCGTTTTGCCCGTAGAATCGACCGCGTTCGCGATCCCGCGAATCGCGTACGTTTCAAATCCCGTGAGCCCCAGCGACTCGCGATTTTCGCCGGGCAGAAATTCGAGCGGCAGAACGCCCATCCCGACCAGATTCGAACGATGAATACGCTCGAAGCTTTCGGCAATCACCGCACGCACACCCAGCAGCACAACCCCCTTGGCCGCCCAGTCGCGTGACGATCCGCTGCCGTACTCCTTGCCCGCGATGATGACCAGCGGCACGTGCTGCTCGCGATAACGCATGGCGGCGTCATAGATGAACATGCGCTCGTTCGAAGGAAGGTGCGTGGTCCATCCGCCCTCGGTTCCCGGCGCCATCTGATTCCGCAGCCGGACGTTGGCCAGCGTTCCGCGCATCATTACTTCATGATTTCCGCGCCGCGCGCCGTACGAATTGAAATCCGCCGGCTTCACGCCGAGCGAAATCAGGTATTTTCCCGCGGGGCTGTCGACCGCGATATTTCCCGCCGGCGAAATGTGATCCGTAGTGATCGAATCGCCCAAGACCGCCAGCGCTCGCACGCCCTCGTAATCCTCGACTTTCCACGCGGCCATATCATCAAAGTACGGAGCGCGCTTTATGTATGTCGATTTCTCCGACCATGCATACCGATCGCCATGCGGGACCTGAATCGAGTTCCACTGCTGGTCGCCCGCGAAAACTTCGGAGTATTCTTTCGCGAACATCTCCTTGCGCACCGATTTTTCGACCGCGCTTCGCACCTCTTCCGGCGAGGGCCACAGCTCGTTTAAGAAAACGTCGCGTCCGTGCGAATCCTTGCCGATCGGTTCATGCGCCAGATCCACATCCACGCGGCCGGCCAGAGCATAGGCGACCACCAGTGGCGGCGACGCCAGATAGTTCGCGCGAACCAGCGAATTAATGCGCCCTTCAAAATTGCGGTTCCCCGACAGCACGGCCGCCACGGTCAATTTCTCGGCTTGCACCGCCGCGGCAACCTCCTCCGGCAGCGGCCCGCTGTTTCCGATGCACGTCGTGCAGCCGTAGCCGACCAGGTTGAAGCGCAGTTTTTCCAGATACGGAATCAGGCCGGCGTCGTTCAGATAGTCCATGACTACTTTCGAGCCCGGCGCGAGGCTCGTCTTCACCCACGGCTTCACGTCGAGGCCGCGCTCCACCGCTTTTTTCGCCAGTAGCCCCGCGGCGACCATCACCGATGGATTCGAAGTGTTCGTGCAGCTTGTAATCGCCGCGATCACCACCGCGCCGTCCTGGATCGTTCCGTTCGAAGCGACCTGCGCCGATTTCTGTGCCGCGCCCAGCGTGGTGAGAAAATTCTGCTTGACATCCGGAAGATTGATTCGATCCTGAGGCCGCTTGGGCCCCGCAAGCGACGGCACCACCGTCGAAAGATCCAGCGATAAGGTATCCGAAAACACCGGCTCCGGCGCGCCAGCGAAGTGGAACAACCCCTGTTCTTTCGCGTACGCCTCCACCAGTTCGATCTGGTGCGCCGGCCGATTGGTCATGCGCAGATAATCGAGTGAGGCGTGATCGATCGGAAACACGCCGATGGTCGCGCCGTATTCCGGCGCCATGTTGGCGATCGTCGCGCGGTCCGCCACGCTCAGCGCCCTGAGGCCGTCGCCGTAGAATTCGACGAATTTTCCGACCACCCCTTTTTTGCGCAGCATCTGCGTGACGGTCAAAACCAGGTCGGTCGCGGTGGAACCTTCCGGCAAGCGCCCGCTCAATTTGAATCCCACCACTGCGGGCAAAAGCATCGAAGTCGGCTGCCCCAGCATGCACGCCTCCGCCTCGATGCCGCCCACGCCCCATCCCACCACGCCGAGCCCGTTGATCATCGTCGTATGCGAATCGGTGCCCACCAGCGTGTCCGGATACGCCGCGCCGCCGTTTTCAAAAACCACCGGCGCCAGGTATTCGAGATTCACCTGGTGCACGATTCCGGTATCCGGCGGCACCACGCGAAAATTCTTGAATGACGACTGGCCCCACTTGAGGAACGCATAGCGCTCCTGGTTGCGCTGGAATTCGAGCAGTGCGTTCACGCTGAACGCGTCCCCGGTTCCGAATTTATCCACCTGCACCGAATGATCGATCACCAGGTCGACGGGAATCAGCGGATTCGCGTTTTTGGGATCGGCGCCCATCGCATAAAGCGCGTCGCGCATCGCCGCGAGATCCACCACGCAGGGAACTCCCGTGAAATCCTGAAGCAGAACGCGCGCGGGCCGGAAGTTGATCTCGCGCGCCGTGGCCGATGGGTCCCATTGCGCGACGTATTCGATATCGGAGCGCTTGACCGTGTGGCCGTCCTCGAATCGCAGCAGATTTTCGAGCAGAATTTTGATCGAATACGGAATGCGCGCCAGCGAAAACCCCGCCGTTTCCAGCGCTGCCAGCCGATGAATCCGATAAGTTCGCCCGCCGGCGCGAAGCTCGCCCGCGGAGCTGAAGGAATTGTGATTGCTCATGAGTACCTACATTTTAGCTTTATCGATAGAATCAAGCCATGAGCGCGAAGATTCTGGAACCTTGTGCGCGCCGAATCCGAAATGTTCTCTTGGGAGCCCGTGGAGAAAAGGGACAGACTACTCGGCAATAATTAACTCGACTCAGTCCTGAGTTAGAGTTATTATTGAGGTATGGAAGCCGAACCGAAGACACTCCAAGAGGCTATCAAAT
>JASHWA010000395.1 GCA_030044325.1 Bryobacteraceae bacterium | reverse complement strand
TTCATTCCAATGATGTACATACCTCAAAGCCAAGTGAGCGATGGTCTCACCAAGCTGGTCGGCAACACGTTGCCCTTAAGCTGGGTGATTCGGACCGTTACGGACCCGCTCCAGTCGCTCCCGTCGGTCGCGCGCGAACTGGTGCGCCTGGACCCGCAACTGGTTCCCTCCCAGCCGCGCAGCATGAATCAGGTGATCGCCGATTCGACGCAGCGAGAAGATTTCGATGCTCTGTTGCTGACGGTGTTCGCCTCCGTCGCGCTTCTGCTCGCCGCCATCGGTATTTACGGGCTGATGTCGTACTCGGTCGAACAGCGGGGGCAAGAGATCGGCATCCGAATGGCGCTGGGTGCGGATTCCGGAACAGTCCTGAAGCTGATCCTGGGCGAAGGGATGCGTCTGGCGGCGATAGGGATCGCCCTTGGCCTGGCGGCGGCGTATGGCCTGACCCGGCTGCTCTCGGGGTTATTGTTCGGCGTGAAGGCAACCGATCCGTGGACCTTCGCGATGGCCGCCGCGATCCTGGGCGCCATCACGATCGCCGCTTCCTTTGTTCCCGCGCGCCGCGCGGCACGAGTTGATCCAATTAGGGCGCTGCGGCAGGAATGACTTAGCGGGTCGGACCATGGAAAGCCGATGCAGAACGGGAACGTGGAGAGCTTCAACAGTCTCCTGCCCAGCGATGCGAATGCGTACTTCACGGATCAGGTAATCGCCGATTTCGTGTCATCGCTGGGGCCGCTGGGCGATCCGTTGAGTCTTACGGAATCAGGCGCGGTGGAGCGGGGCGGGATGACGGAGCGGGCGTTTGTGATCCGGTCGGCTTCTCAGAATCTGTCGCTGTCGACAATGTCAGTCGCCCTCCGAGACCACTAGTCTATCGTTGGCAGCACTCCGAGCAGCGATCGGGGTCCATCCCGGCGCCACCCGCCGCACGCCCATGCACGGGACCTGCGCGAAGCTGCGCCTCGACGAGCAGTTGCCGCACCCCATTCCTCATTTACCTGAAGGAAAATCCGCACCCCTCATTTGTTCATCGCGTGGGGCCCTTTCAGTCGTCGAGACCGATTTTGTTGGACGACCCGATTCACTCGTACCGAAGCGCGACCAGCGGGTCGACCTTGCTTGCTCGTCTGGCCGGGACCAGGCACGCCAAAACGATTACCGCCATCAGAACTCCGGCCATTACCGCGAAGGTGACCGGATCGAAAGCGCTGACCCCGAACAGAAGACCGCGGATCAATCGCGTAAGCGCCACCGCGCCTATCGCTCCCGCGACGACTCCGATGAGCGCGAGCTGCATTCCTTGCCTGACCACGAGACTCAACACGTCGCCAGCGCCTGCTCCCATCGCCATGCGAATGCCAAACTCGGCAGTCCGGCGAGCGACGGAATAAGAGATGACCCCATACAAACCCACCGAGGCCAGCAGCAGCGCCGTTGTGGAGAACAAACCAAGCAGCGTCGTCAGGAAGCGCGGCCGCGATTTGGCCGATGCAAGAACATCGTCCATGGTTCGGACCTGGGTGAGCGGCAGGGATGGGTCCAGCTCGCGAACTGCCGCGCGAATGCCGCCGATTAAGCCCGCCGGATCGCCGCCGCTGCGTGCGACGATATAAATGGTCCGGCCGGCGAAGCCGCGTTGCAGCGCCGGAAAGAACGCTTCGGTCCCCGCCGG
Organism: Bryobacteraceae bacterium; assembly: GCA_030044325.1. GTDB lineage: Bacteria > Acidobacteriota > Terriglobia > Bryobacterales > Bryobacteraceae > Palsa-187. Next base: position 4,457 of record JASHWA010000395.1, on the reverse strand, counting down.
TTTATCGAGTCCGGCGTTTTTCACGTCTTCGACGACGCCCACCACCGTCCGAAAAGTCTCTGGCTTATTCGGTCCGCCCTCCGGATTGATGCGCCGTCCGACAGGGCTCTGGTTGCCGTAGTAAACGCGAGCCATGGTCTGGTTGATGACGGCGGTCAGCGGCGCACCTGGCCCGTCCCTCTCGTCGAGGGCGCGGCCTTCAATCACATGGATGCCCATCGTTTCGAAGTAGTGTCCGCCGACGATTTGCCAGTAATCGATGTTGTGGCCCGGCCCGTTCGGCACCGGCGTGAATCCTTCGATGAAGGTGTCGTTGGCGTTGATGGGACGCTCCGGCGGAAGGCCGGTGGTCAGGCTCGCCGCCTGCACTCCGGGAAGCGAATTCATCCGCTGCTCCAGCGCGCGCCAGAACTGGTCCACCTGTCCGCCAGTCGCATAAGTTGCCTGCGGCAGATTCACGCGCATGGTGATCAGGCCTCCGGCGCGGAATCCGGGATGAACTTCACTCAGCCGCCAGAAGGCGCGGATCATGAGTCCGGTCCCGATCAGTAGAATCAAGGCGAGCGCGAGTTCACTGACCACCAGGATCGAGCGGAAGCGGTTGGAGGCGACCGAGCCGGCCGCTCGCCCGCCCGCCGCTTTCAACGCATCGTGCAGCGTGCCGCCAGCGACCTGAGCCATGGGCGCGAATCCGAAAAACAGAGCCGTGAGCAACGAAACGCCAAGAGTCACGGCGAGCACCGTGGGGTCGATCGTCACCTCGGCCGCGCGGGGAATACTCGCCTTGCCCGCTGCGACCATGATTCTCAAGCCCGCGAAAGCGAGCGCAAGACCTGCCGCCGCTCCGCCCAGCGATAGCAGCAATCCTTCCACGCTGAACTGGAGCACCAATTGCCCCAGCCCTGCACCGAGCGCTTTACGGACTGCAATTTCCCGCTGCCTCGCCTCCGCACGAGCGAGCAGAAGATTGGCAACGTTCACGCACGCGATCAGCAAAACAAAGCCGACCGCGCCCATCAGCATCCACAGCGCCGGGCGGATCGCCCGGACTACTTCGTCCTGCAAGGGATAGGTCACGATGGGGTGAAATTGAGGGCTGAACGGATGGTTCTTGCCAAGACGCGCCGGCGATTGCTCGACATGCCGGTTGATTTCCTGCTGCGCCTGCGACAACGAAACACCCGGCTTCAGCCGGCCGATCACATACAGGAAATGACTGCCGCGGCGCTGCGGATCGGGCGTGCCGAGTTGCAGCGCGGTCCACGCTTCGGGCGGGTCCAGATCGCCCGGCGGAAACGCGAAACCGCGCGGCATCACTCCGACGATGTTCGCGTTGCGTCCGTTGACTTGGAGCGTTCGCCCGATGACGCCGCGATCACCCGCGAAGGTACGCTGCCACAGGTCGTAGCCGATGACGATCACCGGTGGCGCTCCCACGGCGTCGTCCTGCGGCGTAATCTCGCGTCCCATCAGCGCGGAAACGCCCAGCGCTGGTAACAGGCCGCCGGTAACCGCGCAACTGGTCACGCGAATCGGATCGGCGGCTCCCGCCAGATTGACTCCAGAGGCGACCCACGCTTCGAGCGATTCCCACGATTGCAGCTCGTGCGCCAGCTCGTAATATTCCGGCGGCGAGGTCCAGAATCGCCGCAAGCCGCCGTTCGGAAAAGTCGGAAATTCGGTGTACAGCCGGATCAGCCGCCCGGGTTCGCGATATGCCAGCGGCTTCAGCAGCACCGCGTGGACTACGCTGAAGATCGCGCTGGTCGCACCGATTCCAAGTGCCAGGCACAGCACCGCCGTGGCGGCGAATCCGGGACTTTGTCCGAATATTCGCAGAGCGAAACGGATGTTCTTGAGAATCGTCGTCACGGGAACTCCTCAAGTTGTATTACGGTAGAACCTGAGAATCGTTTCCAGAAAAATGCAGGTTGCAGAGTCACACGGTTCGCGGACTCACGATCCCGCAGGCGGCGATCATGTCGATAACACGTCACAACAGGCCGTCGAACAGAGTAGAATCGGTCAATCACAGATGCTGCTGTCCCCGGGAACACGTTTGGGACCCTACGAAATCTTGACGCCTCTGGGCGGGGGAGGCATGGGCCAGGTTTATAAGGCAACGGACACGCGACTCGACCGGCCGGTCGCGATCAAGGTGCCCGAAGACCGTTTTTCAAGCCGATTCGAGTACGAAGCGCGTGCCATCGCGGCCCTCAGCCACGCCCATATCTGCACTCTTTACGATGTTGGGCCGGACTATCTGGTGATGGAATTCATCGACGGCCGGCGCCTTCAGGCGAAGTACCCTCCAGACGAGGCCGTGCGACTGGCAGTTCAGATCACGGAAGCGCTCGAAGAAGCCCACCGGAAAAATATCATTCACCTGGATCTGAAGCCAGCCAACATCATGGTTACGGCAAGCGGCTCGGTGAAAGTCCTCGATTTCGGCCTCGCCAGGCTGATGCGTCCTGCCTGCTCGGAAATCACGCAAACCCTGGAGAGAGTGGCGGCTGGAACGATCGGCTACATGTCCCCTGAGCAGGCTCGTGGCGAGCCGGTGGATGGCAGTTCCGACATCTTCAGTTTCGGAGCTGTCCTCTATGAAATGCTCACCGGACGTCGCCCGTTTGAAGGGGAAACGGCCCCAATGGTTCTCAGCGCCCTGTTGACGAAGCCGCCCGCGCAGATGTACACCGAACCGGCGCTGGAGCGAATCGTCCTCCGGTGTCTTGAAAAAGATCCGGCGTTGCGGTTCTCTTCGATGCGGGAGGTGCGGCTGGCTCTTCTCGGTACCTGCGATGCTCCCTTGCCGGCTTTCCGCGCGGAGGACCGGCCCTCGATCGCCGTGCTGGCGTTCGCCGACATGACCCCCGCCCGCGACAACGAATACTTCAGCGATGGGCTGGCGGAGGAGATCATCAACACACTGGCGCATATCGACGGTTTGAAAGTCATCGCCCGCACATCCGCCTTCGCTTTCAAGGGTCGGAACGAGGACGTGCGCCAGATCGCCGCCGTGCTCGGCGTGACCCACGTTCTTGAAGGGGGCGTGCGGCGGGCTGGAAGCCGAATCCGCGTGACCGCTCAGTTGATTCTTTCGCGTGATGGATCGCACGTGTGGGGCGACCGCTACGATCGTGAAGTCGCTGACGTGTTCACGGTGCAGGACGAGATCGCAGGCGCCATCGCGGGGGCTCTGAAATTGAAGCTGACTCCTGCCACGGCGCATCACACGCCCAGCATCGCGGCCTATGAAGCATATATGCTGGGCACCTATCATGGCGTCCGCACCACCCCCGAGTCGATGATGCGCGCCCACGAGATGCTGCGCAAGGCCGCCGAGCTGGATCCTGCCTATGCGCCGCCGCACTCCGCTCAGGGGCTTCTTCACTTCATCGCCGCCGCCTGGGGACTCCGGCCGGCCGGGGAAGCGATGGGGTTGGTCCGCGCAGCGGCCGAACGCGCGCTGGATCTCGACCCGCATCTTTCCGAAGCGCATGGCCTGCTGGGGGTCGCGGCGGGGATGTATGACTACAAGTGGGCGGAAGCCCGGCGGCATTTCGAGCTGGCGCTCGCGTCGCATCCCGTCTCCGGCTTCACCCGCGCTTTTTATTCGCAGTATCATCTGTTGCCGCTTGGCCGGCATCGGGAAGCGATCGAGCAGATGGAACGCGTGCTCGAGTCCGATCCGCTGCACATCCTGTTTCTGAGCCTGTTGGGGTTCAGTCTGCACGCCGCGGGCGAAACCAAGCGATGCCGTGCGGAATTAAACAAAGCGCTCGAAATCGAAGGCAATCACTGGACCATCCATATGATTTCGACCTGGAACGAACTGGCCGAAGGGAATCTGGAGCAAGCCCGCGCCTGCGCCGAAAAAGCGTGGAGCCTCGCGCCGTGGGCATCGCAGGTGGTGGGAGCTCTGGCCGCGCTGGTCTCGCTCCAGCGGGAGCAGAAACGGTCGGAAGAACTGATCGATCAGTTACGAGCCTTGCCCGCGCATCGCCTCCCGGCCGGCATGACGATGTACCACATGATCCGCTCGGACGCCAGCTCCGCGATGGTGTGGTTCGAAAAAGCCGCCGAGCAGCGCGATATGTGGGCGGTGCGCTTCCCGCACATCCGTTTTTCACAGTTCCTGCGCTCGCATCCGCGCTGGCCGGCGTTGATGAGCCGGATGAACTTGCCGGAAACGACCTGAAGAATACGCGGCGGAAGTCAGAATTCAGGATCGCTGACCGCTTGAGCCGCTAGCGCATTGGCAGTGCAGATAGCGCTGTAAAGTTGGCCGCTCGGACGCATCCTGCGCTCCTGCGTGACGGGATCCACTTCGATTAAGCCGAAGCGCAGGTTCCAGCCCTCGGCCCATTCGAAATTGTCCGTCAGCGACCAGTGGTAGTAGCCCTTCACTGGAACGCCGTCCCGGATCGCCTTCCAGAGCTGCGTGAGGTGATTTA
>JASHWA010000394.1 GCA_030044325.1 Bryobacteraceae bacterium | reverse complement strand
CCGATCACGGCGAGGCTTCCTTTGTCGCGATAACGGAAAGGCGCGGGCGTTATGCCGCGCAGCCGCAATTGAACCGCTTCGGCCGCGTAACGGCCCTCCTGCATCGCCACCGGGGCGACGCCCGGAAGCGCGCGCCCGTCCTGCTCGAGATACGCGAGGTCGCCAATCACGAAGATTTCGTCATGCCCGGGAATGGTCAGTTCCTGCGAAACCATCACCTGCCCGCGTCCGTTGAGCCGCGCGCCCGCGGCGTCGGCCAGAACTTTTCCGAAATCCGACGGCGCCACTCCCGCGGCCCACAACACCGTGCGCGAAGCGATCCGTTCGCCCGTATCGAGCACGACGCCCGAGCCATCGACAGCCGTCACGCGAACGCCGCCGCGGATCTTTACGCCCAGCCGCGCCAGCTCGCGTTCGGCCTCCAGCGACAGACTCGGCGGGTAGGTCGGCAACAGGTGCGGCGCCCCTTCGAGCAGCACGATCCGCGCTTGCTCCGGCCGGATGCAGCGGAAATCATGGCGCAGCGTATCGTTGGCGATCTCCGCCAGCGCGCCGGCCAGCTCCACACCGGTCGGCCCGCCGCCGACGATCACAAAGGTCAGCCAGGCGTCGCGGCGCGCCGGGTCGCATTCGCGCTCGGCTGCTTCAAACGCGTACAGAATCTTGCCGCGCATCGCCGTCGCGTCTTCAATCGACTTGAGCCCCGGCGCGAAAGCCGGCCACGATTCGTGCCCGAAATAATAATTACGGGCGCCAGTTGCGACGATCAGAATGTCGTACGGGACCGGACCGTCGGCGAGCAACACGCTCCGCGCATTCGCATCGAGCGAAACCGCTTCCCCGAGCAGCACCCGCGTGTTCTTGTGCTTGTTCAAGATCGCGCGCAGCGGCGAAGTGATCTCGCCCGGCGAAAGCGCTCCGGTCGCCACCTGATAAAGCAGCGGTTGGAATAGATGAAAATTCCGCCGGTCGATCAGCGTGAGTTCCAGCGGTGCGTGCCCCAGCGCACGCGCGGCGTAAAGCCCGCCGAATCCCCCGCCCAGAATCACGACGCGCTCCATGCCGGGTTACATGCCTCAGCGCTTGTGCTTACTTCTCGTCTTCTTCGCCTTTGTGGAGCTGCTGCGCCAGGAAATTATCCAGCCCGATTTCGCCGATCGCGTGAAGCTGCCCTTCGATGTGATCCACGTGTTCCTCTTCATCGGCGAGGATCTCCTCGAACAGCGCGCGCGACGCGTTATCGCCCACCTCCCGCGCCAGCTTGATCGCGCCGTTCAGGTGCTTTACCGCGTGCATTTCGAGCGCGAGATCGTTTTCAAACTGCGCCTTCACGTTGGTGCCGACGTTGATCGGTCCGATATCCACCATATTCGGCGTTCCGTCCAGAAACAGAATCCGGTTCATCAGCTTATCCGCATGAACCATCTCTTCGATCGATTCTTTACGGTAATAGGCTCCCAGGCGAAAATACCCCCAGTTTTCGCACATTTTCGAATGCAGAAAATACTGGTTAATGGCCGTAAGCTCAGCTTTCAGCGCCTCGCCCAGAGCGGCGAGAATTTGTGGATTTCCTTGCATTTTCAAGATAATAACACGCCGGCCAGCCATGTCATCAACACCGCGCGGCTGGTCCAGGCAATCGTGCGGACCCAGTTCCGGCGGATCACAGCGCGAATCGTGCCTTCATCGTAGCTTTCGATAAGCCGTGAATGGAGTGGCACGATCGCGCACGTCGAGATCCAGACTTGCGCAACCAGCAGCGCGGCGACAACCAGATTCGCGCGCGCAAGCCGCGGCGGCGGATCGATGGCCAGCCACACGGCCGTGATCAACTCGACGAGCATCGGCGCGGCCATCAATGAAGTGTTTCGAATCCGCTGTTTTTTCGCGTAAATCGTGAAATCGGCTCCGCGCGCGTCGAGCATCAGCGGCAAATGCACCACCTGCAAGAACCATGCAAGTCCGGTCAGGAAAAACGTCGCGGCGAGATTTGAGAGAACCAACCAGTCGCGGGTCAATCCTCGTCCTGCTGCGAAGCGAGGCGCGTGATCACGGCCATGTCTTCAAGCGTGGTCACGTCGCCCGCCACGGTGTGCGTCGTCACGATCTCGCGCAGCAGCCGGCGCATGATTTTTCCGCTGCGTGTCTTGGGAAGCGCGTCCGAAAAACGAATCTCCTCCGGCCGCGCGAACGATCCGATTTCATGCGCCAACCACTGGCGCAGCTCCTTGCCGAGCTCGTCGTGATTCCAGTCGCCCTTCTTTAGCGTGACGAAACAACACACCGCCTGTCCCGTGATCTCGTGCGGCTTGCCGACCACCGCCGCTTCCGCGACCGCATGGTGCCGCACCAGCGCCGATTCGACCTCCATCGTGCTCAGCCGGTGGCCGCTGACGTTCATCACGTCGTCCACGCGCCCCAGCACCCAGTAATATCCGTCCGCATCGCGCCGCGCCGCGTCGCCGGTGAAATACGCGCCGGGAACCTTGCTCCAGTACTGCTCCTGAAAACGCTCCGGATCGCCCCAGATCGTGCGAGCCATGCTCGGCCACGGCCGCCGGATGATCAGATAACCTTCTTTATCCGTGCCCACCGGATTTCCGCTGAAATCCACGATGTCGGGAATGATTCCGGGCATCGGAAACGTCGCCGACCCGGGTTTCAGCGCCACCGCGCCGGGCATCGGCGAAAGCAGAATCGACCCGTTTTCGGTCTGCCACCACGTATCCACAATCGGGCAGCGCCCTTTCCCGATCACGCGGTGATACCATTCCCACGCAGCCGGATTGATCGGCTCACCCACCGATCCGAGCAGGCGCAGACTCGATAAATCGTGCGCATTGGGCCACTGCTCGCCCTGCCGGATCAGCGCGCGAATCGCCGTGGGCGACGTATAAAAAACGTTGACGCGATATTTTTCGATAATTCTCCACCAGCGGTCCACCTGCGGAAAATCGAGCGAGCCTTCATACATCACCGTCGTCGCACCCGCCGAAAGCGGCCCGTAAACGATGTAGCTGTGCCCCGTGATCCAGCCGATATCGGCCGAGCACCAGTATGTGTCCTCGTCGCGAATATCGAAAATCCACTCCATGCTCGCGGTGAGCTGCGTGATGTATCCGCCGGTGGTGTGCAGAATCCCCTTCGGCTTGCCCGTGGTCCCCGATGTGTACAGCACGAAGCACGGCTGCTCGCTGTCGAGCGGAAGCGCGGGACAGTCCTCGGCCGCACTCGCGTCGAGCTGGTGCCACCACAGGTCGCGGCCCGGATGCATCGGCGTATCGGATCCCGTGCGCTGATACACGATCACGTCGCGCACCGACGGACAATCCGGCATCGCTTCATCCACCGCGGCTTTCAATTTCACCTCGCGCCCGCGCCGGTATCCTCCGTCTGCGGTGATCACCAGCGCGGCGCCCAGATCGTTGAT
>JASHWA010000393.1 GCA_030044325.1 Bryobacteraceae bacterium | reverse complement strand
AACCAGCTGCTCCGGATGCGGATACGGCAGCGGGTGCAACAAGACGGCGTCCGTCGCGGAGAAAATCGCGAGGTTCGCGCCGATCGCAAGCGCGACGGTAAGGATCGCAACCACGCTAAATCCAGGAGCCTTGAGAAGCTGGCGAACCGCGAACTGCGCATCCTGAAGCACGAGTATCTAAGACGCAGTATGTCACGCTTTCCGGTCGCGCCGATAACGATCATGCCGCGCCGATAATGCGCGTAAACGCGTTTTTCGCGTAACGTGGGCCTCCTTTGGACTGTCAATCTTCAAGAAAGATCAGCGTCAGCGTAGGATACAAGCAGAAGGGAGGTTCTTATGAAAAATCAAACCATGCGAGCGGTAGCGATTGACGAATTTGGGGGGATCGACAAGATGAAGCCGCGGCAACTGCCGGTGCCGGAGGTGGCGGGCGATGAGATCCTGCTCCGGGTGGATACCGCAGGAGTTGGGGTGTGGGATCCCTTTGAGCGCGAGGGCGGATTCGCTAAGGATTTCGGCATGCGCGCCAACTTTCCCCTTGTGCTGGGGTCGGATGGCGCGGGAACCGTGGAACAGGTGGGCGCGCGGGTTCATAATTTCAAACACGGTGACCGCGCTTACGGTGTTAATTTCATGAATCCCAAGGGCGGCTTTTATGCGGAATACGCGGTGATCAAAGCCGATAATGCGGCCAAGGTTCCGCGGGGATTGTCCACGCGAGATGCCGGCGTCCTGGCGGTCGACGGCGTCACGGCGCTCGATGGTCTGGATAAAACGCTTCATCTGAAAGCGGGGGAATCCATTCTGATCCTTGGCGCGAGCGGCGGCGTCGGCCATTTAGCGGTGCAACTCGCCAAGCGCATGAAGGCGCGGGTTCTGGCCGTGGCGTCCGGCCAGGATGGCGTAGAGTTTGTGAAACGATTGGGAGCCGACAAGGTCATCGACGGGCATCGAGAGGATGTTCTCAAAGCGGCGCGCGAGTTCGCGCCCAAGGGACTGGACGCCGTTTTGTTGACGGCCGGCGGCAAGGCGGCGGAACAGGCGATTGCGGCGCTGCGGGAGGGCGGCCGGGCCGCACACCCGAACGGCGTGGAAGCTCCGCCGGTGCATGACGGCGTGAAGATCGCCAGCTACAACGCGGAGCCCGATCCGCAAACCTTCGCCAAACTGAACGAATTGATCGCGGGCGGGCCGTTTGAAGTCCACATTGCGCGGACCTTTAAGTTAGAAGACGCGGCCAAGGCCCAGCAGGCGCTTGCAGATCATTATCTGGGCAAGCTGGCTCTGGTGGTGAGCTGATCGCGACGGTTCTCGGTTCAAATTTTTCTGCAGTCCCAGGGGCGAGGCTACTGTTTGGCGGAGAGGAACGCCCGCATCTCGCGCAGTACCTCGGCTTCATTGGATATGAACACGTAGTGATTCGCGTTTGCGATTCGCACGACCCGCGCCCCTGCAACACCGTCTTCGAAGGCCTGCACTTGCTTTTCCGCCAGCGCGCCGAACTGGTCATTGAACGTACGATATTTCGCCTGCGTCTCCGCATTGGCGTTTGCGACCCACGGAGGCGTGTCGTGCGGGATGGCGAAGATCGCCAGCACCGGCGCACGAATCGCCGTGTATTTTTTGAAGGCGGCCGTAATCGCGAGGGAAACACGCGGCTGGGAGCGGGGAACACCGATGCCGCCGTCCGGCCGCGCTGCAAAAAGCTGCCGGATCTCCGATTCAGGAAGCTTCAGCCCGTTGGTCCGTTGGTACCACGCCTGGAACGCGGCGAAGCTGGCGCGATCGGCCACCAACGGTATCGGGCCGGTGGGCGGCGGTTTTTTAATGGCCTGGAGCTGCGCCTCCGTCGTCATTCCCTTACCGTTGTCGAACGCGTAAGAGTAGCCCGCGTCGAGATAGACGAGGCCTCGGACGCGCTCTGGATGCCGCGTTCCGATGGAGCTCAGCTCCTCGCCGCCGAGAGAATGCCCCGCCATCACCGGCCTCGATATGTGCAGCGAATCGAGCACCGCGAGCACATCGTCTCCCAGACGGTCCGGGTCGTAGCCGGATTCCGGAGCGCTTGACGCGCCGAATCCGCGGCGCGTGATCCCGTAGACGTGGTAACTGTTTGTGAGCTTCGGCGCGAAATCGTCAAATACGTGCGCCGTATTGCCCAGCCCCGCCAGAAGGACCATCGCCTGCCCGGATCCGCCCCAATCGAGCACTTCCAGCCGCACGTTCTCATCTACGGTCACCAGTTGCGCCTGGTGCGGCGATGGATCATGCCAGGACGCGGCATCCTGCGCCGCAAGCGGCAGAAGGATGGTCCAAGCCGTGAAGGTCAACGCTTTCATGGATTCCAAAATACTATACGTTGCGCTCCCTGCGGCCAATGCCATCGGGTACGGAGCGATAACGTTCATTCCTGGCGACGTGAAGGGAGTCGCGATCTTCACCTCATCGAGGAGGGCGGCCGGGACGTGAGTCCCGCCGCAGACGAGCGCCGTTAGTAGGTCCCGCCCGCATACCGCAGCAGCGCCTTGAATCCGTAATCCATATGCTGCTGGATATGACAGTGAAACAGCGTCGCCCCCGGCTGATCCGCGGTGAAATCGACGCTCGCCCGGCCGTAGGTCGGCACGACAACGGTATCCTTGATAATCCCGGCTGTCGGTTTGCCGTAAATCTCCGCGATCTCGAAGTTGTGCCGGTGCAGATGCAACGGGTGCGCGTCGTCGGTGCGATTGTGAAAAGTGAGCCGGTAGCGCGCGCCTTTCTTGAGCAAGAATTCCTGGTCGTGAGGATATTGTTTGCCATTTACCGTAAATGAATTGAATTTTCCTGCTCCGCGCGGGATTTTCTCGAAAATCATGTCCAATAGCCCGGCCGGCGCAGATTGCGACGATGGCGCTTTCCCGAAAATCGTGTAGTCCCACACGGATTTGGGCGGCGCCGTCCATTGCGGAGTGCGATGTTGATTCGCGTACTCGATCACGATTCCCAATCCGCCTTCGCGCACCGGATCTTCCGGCGCGCCCAGAATCCACACGCCCGGCTGATTCATCTCCACCCACGCATCGATCCGCTCCCCCGGCCCCAGCATCAGAACGTCCACCGCCGCGGGCGCGGGCACCGCATTGCCGTCCAGCGCGATCACGTTGAACTTGTGCCCCGGCAGCGCCACATGGCGATTCTCGATAGCGCTCGCATTCAGAAAATGAAACATCACGCGCTGCCCGGGATTCACCCGGATCGGCTCGCCCGCGCCCAAAGCCTTGTCGTTGATGGAATAAATATCGGAAGCGACCTCCAGTCCGGGCTGCCGCGTATCGAGCACCTTCGGTTTCTCCGGCTGCGGCCACGACGGATCGAGATCGTCGGTATCCATCGCCGTATTCGTAAAGTACGGCTCCCAATCACGCAGCGCCAAAAAATGCTCCTGGTCGAAATTCCCGGGATTGTTCAATCCTTCGATCACCAGAAATCCGAACATCCCGGTGAAGCTTCCGCGATGCAGATCCTCCATCGACATCGTGTGCGTGTGATACCAGCGGGTTCCGGCGGGCGCGGGCGTGAACTTGTAACTCCGGCTCGCATGCGGCGGAACCGGCGGCGTACCTTCTTCCTCCGATCCATCGACGTCCGAGGGAATCAGCAGTCCGTGAAAATGCACATACTCCGGAACGTCAGTGTCGTTGACGACGTTCACCGTCACCGGAACGCCCTCTTTCATCCGCAGCAGCGGACCGGGCGAAGTTCCGTTGTATCCGATCGTGCTCAGCACGCGATTCGGAGCGAGTTCCACGGTCACCGGCGCGATCCTCAACGTGAACTCCGTTTTTGCGACATCGGCCCCGCCGGCCGGCGCCAGAAACGATTGCGTCTGCTGTCCCCAAAGCCTCGTTCCCGCGGCCAATCCGGAAATTTTCAAAAACTCGCGCCTGTGCATACCGCCGAAACCACCATCCTATTAGAGTCCGCCCCAAAACTCCACCTGGACTCCGCGCCGAGACTCCACATGAGCCGAGGTAGCGTGGGACAGCCGGTCTTGCCGGCTGTCTTCCTCGACCGACCAGACAGCCGGCAAACCGCGACCGGCGGTCCCACGCGTCGGCGAGCGTTTTCGACACGCAAAACACAATCTATCAAAAATGTTTTAAAAAACGTTTGACACAATCCTCGTTGCGTCATATGATGGGGGCATCACTGAGAAAGGAGGTGGTCCAGTCGAATGATACCTGGTAGTAAAGACTG
>JASHWA010000392.1 GCA_030044325.1 Bryobacteraceae bacterium | reverse complement strand
TGGGGATGGATACGTTGATCGAGCCGGGGGCGCGCATTCTGGGCGAGAGCGAAATCGGCGAGGATTGCCGCGTGGGAGCCGGCGCGATCGTCGAAAATTCGCGACTGGAGAACGGCGCGGTGGTGAAGCCGTACACGATCGTCAGCGACTCGCGGATCGAAAGCGGCGCGCACGTGGGCCCGTTCGCGCGGCTGCGGGTGAACGCCGAGATCGCGCGCGGCGCGCGCGTCGGAAATTTCGTGGAAGTGAAAAAGAGCCGGCTGGGAGCGGACGCCAAGAGCCAGCATCTGGCCTATATCGGCGACGCGCACATCGGCGAGCGCGTGAATATCGGCGCGGGCACCATCACCTGCAACTTCGACGGCGAGAAAAAGAACGAGACCCGGATCGGCGACGGCGCGTTCATCGGCAGCAACGCCACGCTGGTGGCGCCCATCGAGATCGGCAACGACAGCTACGTGGGCGCCGGCAGCGTCATCACGGACCCGGTTCCGGACGGGGCGCTCGCGCTGGGACGGGGCCGGCAGGTGGTGAAGACGGACTGGGTCGCGCGGCGAAAAAAATCGGAGTGATTATTTCGCTTTTGGCGCGGCGGTGCGGACGATGATGCGCAGCGCGGTGTAGCCGTCGTCGGCCGCCACGTAACGGACGGTCACGCGCGCCTTGGCCTTGAGCTTTCCTTCGATCTTGGTTTCGAGCGTGATCTTGAAGGTGCGCGACTCTTTGGTCTTGGCGACGACGACTTTGTCGGGCGAGAATTCGGCCACCGTTCCCGAATAATTGTCGGGTTTTTTCTGGGGCGACTGGGCGGCGGGAGCGGGCGCGTCGTGCTGTGCGTCGAGGGAGAACAGGGCGAGGAGAAGCGAGATCGCGAGACGCGACGGGAACCGGCCCATTCACCCTAGGATAATCGAACGCGCGCGATCATTTCCCGACCATCAGGATGGTGAACGAATCGGGAAGCATCTGCGCTCGCCCGGCGCGTCCGCCGCCAGCCGGAGGGGCGGGCGGAGGGCCGTATTCCGCGGCGATGATGAACACGTGGCCGGTCTTGGCATCGAAGGCGAGCGTTTTTCCGCCGCTCATGGTTTGCAGCGTCTGAACCGGGCCGAACACGGTGGGATTGTATTCGCGCACCACGGTCAGCGTGCCGTCGCGCTGGGAGCTGAGCGCTTCCATGTATTTGGGATTGAACACGGCGCCGTCGACGCCCTGGCCGATGGATTCGGCGCCGAGCAATTTTCCGTCGACCGCGCGCAGGATCACCATTTTCTGGGGATCGCGGCAGGCGGCGAACAGGATCTCGTTTTTCAAGTCGAAGGCGAGTCCCGCGCACTGGCCGCCCAGGTGTTGAAGATCGTAGCGGCCGATCATCTTGCGGTCTTTCGAGTCGATCACCCCGACCTCGCCTTTATCTTCGATATCGACGTAGATGCGGCCGTTGCCGTCGGAAACGGCCTGCTCCGGGGCGCCGCCGAGATCGAGCGTCCCGACCACCGTGCCGTCCTTGGCCTTGATGATGGTGGCGTTGGGCGCGCGATGGCTGAACACCCATACGTGATCGTTGAAGGAATCGTACAGGATGCCGTCGGGCGCGCCTTCGACGTCGATAGTCTTGATCGGCGCAAGCGTTTTCGCGTCCCACATCGTGACCGGTTTGGAGCTCAAGAAGGCGTGCTTGGATTTCGCCGAAACCGCGACCCCGTGCCCGCTCACGTTGGGGATCTCGCCGGCGGGCGCGAGCGTGTCGAGATCGAAGACGGTCACGCGGCCGTTCGCGCCCGCACCGAGCCGCGGCACGTACAGCTTGCGATTCACCGAATCGGCGCAGACGTAATCGAATCCGCCCGCGCCGCCGACTTTGGCGGTTTTCAGGATCTTGTAGGGAATGTATTTCTGGTCGGCCGAAAGGGCGATGAGACTGAAAATCGCGAGCGAAGAGAGAGCAATGAAGAATGATCGGCGCATGAGGCGAGTATATCCCACGCCCCGGTCCGAGCCCGGCAGAAGTAATCTTTCAACTCTGCGGTGACTTGCCGATAAGGGCATCGAGCGCCCATGCTTTCCATGCAACGGAGCGACGGCAATATACCGGCGAATGCGCGGATCGACGCGGAACTACTGAAAGCTCTGCTCGATTACGTGGAGGATGGCGTATGCCTGCTCGACCGGACCAATCACGTGGTGTATTGGAATCACGGCGCGGAGCAGATCACCGGTCATCTGGCGCAGGAGGTGACCGGGCGGCATTGCAGCGAGGGGCTGGAGCTGTGCTACGACTGCGAGGGCGCGGCGCTGGTGGACGGCGAGTGTCCGTTATCAAAAGTGAAGCAGGACGGCAAACCGCGCGAGTGCCTGATTTACATGCGGCACAAGCAGGGGCACCGGCTACCGGTGCGTATGCGCGCGCACGCGATTGTCGACTCGCAGGGCGAAGTGACGGGCCTGGCGGAAATTTTCGCGCGCGCGAGCGCGCAGGGCCGCACGGAGCTAGCCGAAGCCGCGCGGCACCTGGGCCATGACGCGCTGACCGGCGCGCAGAATCGCGCTTACGGCGAAATGCGTCTCCAGCATGAGCTCGAAGCGGTGAAGAGATTCGGCCTCGCGCTGGCCTGGATTCGCGTGGACGTGGATGGGATCGAGGGGATGCGATACCGGTATGGACCGGCGCTGATCGACGCGACGATGCGCTTGATCGCGCACACGATCGACGCGAGCCTGCGGTCTTTCGACGGGCTGATGCGCTGGGACGAGACCAGTTTCCGGGTGATGGTGCGCCACGCCGTGGAGAGCCGCGTCCGCGAACTGACGCACCGGCTGGAGCTGATGGCGGAAAGCTCCCAAATCCAATGGTGGGGCGATGGGCGCAATGTGAGAGTGTCCATCGGGAGCGTTATGGCGGCGGAGGACGACGGCGTGGAATCGCTTGAGGAGCGGGTGGAGCGCGCGGTGGAGGCAGCGCGCGCGCTTAAACTTCTACAGGGTTGACAAGATATGTTCGGAATCGCGGGAATGGTGGTGGTGTTCGGGGCCGTAATCGGCGGCTACCTGGTGGAGCACGGAAATCTCAAGGTTCTGGTGCAACCGGCGGAGCTGTTGATCATCGGCGGCGCGGCGGTGGGAACCGTGCTGATCGCCAATCCGGTCACGGTGCTCAAGGGCATCGCGGGCGGGCTGGGCGGGGTATTCGGGAGATCGAAGTTCGACAAAGCGGCGTATCTGAAAATCCTGACGCAGCTCAATAAGGCGATGCAGAAAGCCCGCCGAGACGGGCTCGCCGGAATCGAAACGGACGTAGAGAAGCCCGAATCGAGCGAGCTGTTTAAGACCTGGGACCAGCACATTCGCGATTTCGTATGCGACACGCTGCGCGTGGCCATGGCGGGCGGGCCGTCGCCGCAAGATCTGGACCAGTTGATGGAGCTCGACATGGAGGTGCATCACGCCGAAGCGCACCAGCCGGTGAACGCGCTGACCACAGTCGCCGACGCGTTGCCGGGCCTGGGCATTGTGGCGGCGGTGCTGGGCGTGGTGATCACCATGCAGGCGCTGGGAGGGCCGCCGGAGGAGATCGGGCACAAAGTGGCCGCGGCGCTGGTGGGAACATTTTTAGGAATCCTGTTGTGTTACGGATTGCTGGGGCCGATCGCCTCGAAGATGGGGAAAATCGCGGACGAGGAGGGTCATTTTTATCACACGGTCCGGGTGGGATTGATTGCGTTTTTGAAGGGGAGCTCGCCGTTGATCGCGCTGGAGTTCGCGCGGAGGGTTGCGCCGGGACATGCGCGGCCGACGTTCGGTGAACTGGAAGCGGCTTGCCGCGGAAAGAGCGCATGATGGAAAACGCAGCTCCGCCGGTCATCGTCATCAAGAAAAAAATCGCGCACGGCGGGCATCATGGCGGGGCGTGGAAGGTGGCCTATGCGGATTTTGTCACCGCGATGATGGCGCTGTTCATCGTGCTGTGGCTGATGAATTCGAGCGAGCAGGTGAAACAAGCGATCGCGGGATATTTTCGCGATCCTTCGGGACGGCGCACGGAACAGGGCACCGGCCAGGCGGGGGTCGGCGAGACGATTTCGCTCGACAAGCCAAATATGACGCATCTCAAAGAGACGCTGGAAGACGCCATGAAGCGCATGCCGCAGTTGCAGGCGCTGAACCACCAGGTGCAGATGACGGTGACCGCGGAGGGTCTGCGCATCGAACTGATGGAGGGCGAAAAGGCGACGTTTTTCGAATCCGGAAACGCGGAGCCGACCGCGGACGGACGCAGCATGCTCGAGATGCTCGCGGAGGAGACCGGGAAACTGAAGTACTCGCTGCTCATCGAGGGCCACACGGACTCGCGGCCATTCACGGGCCGCGCGAATTACTCCAATTGGGAGTTGTCCACGGACCGGGCGAACCAGGCGCGCCGCATCATGGAGGCGAGCGGCGCGCGCAGCGGGCAGATCGTGGAGGTTCGGGGGTTCGCGGACCGGCGCTTGAGAAAGCCCGACGATCCTTCGAACGCGTCCAACCGGCGCATTTCGGTGATCGTGAAATCCGCGAACTAAGCCGGTCACATATACATTCCTCCGTTGACCGCCAGCACATGGCCGGTGATGTAAGAGGCTTCATCGCTTGCGAGAAACCTTACCGCCGCAGCGACGTCTTGCGTTTTTCCGAATCGGCGCAGCGGAATCTGCGCGAGCATCGCGCTCTTTCGCTCTTCGGAAAGGGACGCCGTCATGTCGGTATCAATGAAGCCGGGCGTGATGGCATTGACGGTGATATTGCGGCTGCCGATTTCCTGGGCGAGCGATTTAGTCAGTCCGATCAACCCGGCTTTCGACGCGACATAGTTGGCCTGGCCGGGATTTCCGGATTCGGCGACGAGCGAGGAAATATTGACGATGCGGCCCCAGCGCTGCTTGAGCATGGCGGGAAGGACCTGCTGGATGGCGAGGAATGCGCCGGTGAGATTCGTGGCGATCACGGCGTCCCAATCCTGTTTTTTCATGCGCAGCGCGAGATTGTCTTTAGTAATCGCGGCGTTGTTCACCAGGACGTCGATTTTTCCGGCGCGGGAAAAAGCGGCTTGGATCGATTCGGGATTGGCGAGATCGAGTTCCACCCAGACCGAGCCGGGGATCTCCCGGGAGGCAGCCTCCAGGCGCGCAGTATCGCGCGCGGCCAGCACCACCTTGGCGCCCGCCTGCGCCAGGGCCTTCGCGCATTCCAGGCCGATGCCCCGGCTCGCGCCGGTAACCAATGCCGTTCGGTTTGTCATGATCTAGATTATGGCTTACGACGACCTGCGCGAGTTTGTGAAGGCGCTTGAGAAGGAAAAAGAACTGAAACGAATCGGTGTCGAGGTGTCACCGGAGCTCGAAATCACGGAGTTCGCCGACCGCAGCGTGAAGCGCGGCGGGCCCGCGCTGCTGTTCGAAAAACCGAAAGGCTCGAATATTCCAGTGCTGATCAATGCGTTTGCGAGCATGCGCAGGATGGAGATCGCGCTAGGCGTTGCCTCGGTGGACGAAATCGCGGCGCGGATCGCGGAATTTATCGAGATGCGCATGCCGGAGGGATGGATCGGCAAACTGAAGATGCTTCCCAAGCTCGCCGAAATGGGAGCGTTTTTCCCGAAAACGGTCTCGGACGGGCCGTGCAAGGAAAAGATCCGCCGCGACAGATTTTCGCTGGATTATTTTCCCATTTTAAAATGCTGGCCCGAGGACGGGGGCCGGTTTATCACGCTTCCCATGGTGTTTTCGAAGAATCCGGACACGGGGAAACGCAATTGCGGATGCTACCGCATGCAGGTTTTCGACGAGCGGACCACGGGAATGCATTGGCAGACGCACAAACAGGGGGCCGAACATTACCGCCGCGCGCGAGGAACGCGGATGGAGGTCGCGGTCGCGATCGGGGCCGATCCGGCGACCATGTATTCGGCGATCCTGCCCTTGCCGCCGGACCTGGATGAAATGATGATCGCGGGTTTTTTAAGGTCGAAGCCCGTACAGATGGTCAAGTGCGAAACGGTCGATCTGGAGGTGCCGGCGAACGCGGAGATGGTGCTCGAAGGATATGTGGAATTGGGGGAACTGCGGCGCGAAGGACCGTTCGGGGATCATACCGGATTTTATTCGTTGGACGACGATTACCCTGTTTTTCACATCCAGTGCATCACGCATCGGGACAAGCCGATTTACGCCACCACCATCGTGGGTCCTCCGCCGATGGAGGATTTTTATATGGGCAAGGCCATCGAGCGGATCTTTTTGCCGTTGATGCGCCTGCAATTACCAGAAATTTGCGATATTTGTATGCCGGCGGAGGGGATTTTTCACAATCTGATCCTGGTGGCGATCCGCAAGTCGTACCCGGGCCACGCGCGAAAAGTGATGCACGCGATCTGGGGACTGGGCCAGGCGATGTTTTCCAAGTGCATCGTGGTGGTGGATGAAGATGTGGACGTGCAGGACGTGAGGGAGGTCGCCTGGAAGGCGCTGAACAACATCGATCCGGAGCGCGACATTCAATTCGTGATGGGCCCGATCGATTCGCTCGATCACGCGAGCCGGTTGCCGAATTACGGCTCGAAGATGGGGATCGATGCGACCAAGAAATGGCCCGGCGAGGGTTTTACGAGGCCGTGGCCGGGCGTGATCCGGATGACGGACGAGGTTCGGGCGAGGGTGGATGAGTTATGGAAGCGTGCGGGATTAAAATAATCGCATGGGCTTGAGCACACTGTTCTGGGGATTCGTGATCGTGGCGGCTCAGCTGGCGGTGCTCGTGTGGGTTCAGCGGCGCCGGCGCGCACCGGCGATTCTGGATGCGCCGGCGGCAAGCCGGGACGCGGTTTCGGCGGCGATCAAGTGGTCCATGTACGGAGGCATGCTCTGGGGCGCATCGCTCTTGTTTGTCCCGCTGGCGGTGGCGAGGGCATGGCCAACGTGGCTTCCACCGCAGGCGGGGTTCGTTCCCGTGATGCTCGGACAGATCTGCATGAGCCTGGCGACGCGCCCTCCCGGGCGCCGGTAGTGCGCCTGCTTCCAGGCGGATGATAGACTTGAGTTGCACGGCGGCTGTAGCTCAGCTGGTAGTAGCGCCAGATTGTGGTTCTGGATGTCGTGGGTTCGAATCCCACCAGCCGCCCCAGCAATAGCGCCAACTCACGCAGATTTCGCGCAGGCTAGTGCGGAATCCCGCCTATCGATCCAACGGAAACGCGCCAGATTCACGCTTTGGCATGGCGCGCGAAATGCACCCTCCCTTCCCGGGAGGAAGAAATGAAGAGAATCGTGTTGGCGCTCGGCTTGGCGATTTTCTGCGCCACGCTGCTAAACGCGAAAAATCCGGCGGTAGTGAAGCCGGAGACGATCAGTGGAACCTTAACCATCGTCAACGCGGAAGACAAGCTGATTTTCGTCAAAGCGGAAAACGAAATTACTTACGACTTTCGCATCGGTCCTCAAACCAAAATCTCAGCGGGCGAGAAGACGCTCAAGTTCGACCAGTTGGCGGATCAAGTCGGCAAAGGGGTCGAGGTTGTGTTCCGGCCGCTCAAGACAGGCAACGCCGCCTCAACCGTCGCCATCAAATAGGCGGATAGCGCGGAAAGCGCTCGAAAATGTTTCAGGTGTCCAAGATCGTCGTTCCGGTGGATTTCTCCGGGAACAGCGTGCTGGCCGCGCGGGAGGCGGCCGTGCTCGCCGAGAGATTCGAAGCGGAAGTAACGTTGCTGCATGTCGCCGAGTTTCCCACGGCGCGATTTTTGGGACCGCTCGGTTACGGGGTCGCCTCGCCGGGTTCAATTCGGGAGGAGTTCCTCGCCGAGCGGCGTAGGGAACTGGATGGATTTGCGCTCAGCGAATTTCCGGCCGGCAAGGCGAAACGGGTGATGTGCTGCGGCAGCGCCGTGAATGGCATCGTCAGCCGTGCACAGGCAGAAGACGCGGATCTGATCGTGATGACGACGCACGGCTACGGACCGGTGCGCAGGATGCTGCTCGGTTCGGTGACGGCGAAGGTTCTTCACGATTGCGACCGGCCGGTATGGACCACTCGCGCGGAAACCGAGGGCGCGCGGGGGCCGCTGGATATCCGGCGCGTGCTGTGCGCGGTCGATTTCCGCCCGCACGATGCGAATACGGTGCGCTGGGCCAGCGATTTCGCAGAGGCGTTTGACGCGAAGCTGACGCTGGTTCACGCGATTCTCCCGGTTCCGCCGGAAATGCCGGAGCGCTACGCCTTTACCTGGCACGATGAGGTGCGCTGGGGCGCGGATGAACGGCTACGGGCGTTGCTCGCTGAGACGCAAATCGCGGCGGATGTTGCGGTGGTGGAGGGCGAAGCTCCGGCCGCGCTGGCGTCCGCGGCGGCTGAACATCGCGCCGACGTCCTGATCGCCGGGCGGAGCCGCGCGACGAGCAAGCGCGGGAGGCTAGGCGACCGAAGCTACGGAATCGTATGTCTGGCCGGCTGCCCGGTGGTGTGTTTATGAAAATTCTATTGGCCACCGACGGTTCGAACGACGCTCACATCGCGGGCGAAACCGCGCTACGGCTGCTGCGCGCGGAGGATCGCGAAATCGATCTGCTGTGTGCGGCGCCATGGGCGGCGAAGGGTCCGCATCAGCGCCGGTACCAGCGGCGAATTCTAGATAAAGCGAAGCGGATTCTCGAACGCGCTCGAAGCGCCGCCGGGGTCGATGTGCAGCTGATCGCGGCGACGGGCTCGCCTGCGGCTGTGATCGTGGACCGCGCGCCGGATTACGACTTGACGGTGATCGGCGCG
Organism: Bryobacteraceae bacterium; assembly: GCA_030044325.1. Taxonomy (GTDB): domain Bacteria; phylum Acidobacteriota; class Terriglobia; order Bryobacterales; family Bryobacteraceae; genus Palsa-187. Next base: position 4,441 of record JASHWA010000392.1, on the reverse strand, counting down.
AAAGATCGCGCGTTGGGCGGCGATGCGGGGCTGGGCCCGGTCGCGCGGCGCGTGGTGGAGCATGCGCTCGCTCCGCTGCTGATCGGGCGCGAGATGCGATCGGAGAGCGGCGCGCGAGTGCTGGCGGCTGTGGACGGCTCCTGTGCGTCGATGAGCGCGCTCAACACTCTAGCGCAATATTTCGACCTGCGCTCCTCGGAAATCACGCTGATGCACGTCGAAGAGACGCCGTGGATTCACCTCGGCCTCCAGGACGAATGGGCCACTTACGACGAAGACGAACAAGAGGCGAGCGACGCGGGGGTGCTCGAAAAAGAGATGAGCCGCGAAGCGGAAGCGATCGTGGAGCAGGCGCGGGACTTTTTGCGTCCCACCGGCGCTGCGCTCGAAACCAGCATCGATGAAGGCAATCCCGCCGATGAAATCCTGAGCGAAGCGGATCGCGGCCAATACGACCTGATCGTGCTCGGCGCGACGGGCGAGCGCGATTTGAAGCACTCGATGCTCGGCAGCGTGTCGAGCAAGATCGCATGGAACGCGCCATGTTCGGTGCTCATCGTTCGCGAGCCGGCCTCCTGAAAGAGCCATGCCGGAGCTGACGGCCGAAAAAGTCGAAAACTATCTACGCGGGCTGCTGGGTGGAGCGGTGAAGCTGCGCGCGCTGGTTCCGCTCGACCGGCACGCCGCGGACATAAAGGGATACGGATACGGAACGCCGGTGCGCATCGATTATGAACTGGGCGGCGAGATCCGGACCGCAGTTCTGCACACCGTGACTCCGGGAGGGTTCGGTCACGAGCGTATGCCGGATCGCGCCCGGGAGCTGTTGTGGGAGCGGTGTGCGTTCAACCGGCTGCCGCAGCACGTCCGGTCGCTCGACGTCGGCGGATTTATCAATAATAACGGGCTTATTTCGCTCGGCAACGTCGAAGAGTTTTTTCTTCTGACGGAATATGCCCAGGGCCGCGAATACGCGGCGGATTTGGAGCGGATTCGTCGTGACGGCGTGCTCTCTGAAGCGGATTTGGCGCGCGCCGACGCGCTGTGCGATTATCTCTGTCAAATCCACAAAGTACGTGGCGGCAGCGATCAGACCTATGTGCGGCGCGTTCGGGAGCTGATCGGTGGAAACGACTGCATCCTGGGCCTGATTGACTCCTATCCGCAGGATTCAGCCGGTTTTCATGAGCAAATCGAATGCCTTTTGGTCCGGTGGCGGTGGAAATTGAGGCGCTATTCACACGCCTGCGGCAAATTCACGGCGATTTTCATCCCTGGAACATTTTATTCGCGGATGACGGAGAACTGACGCTCCTCGATCGCTCGCGCGGCGAGTTCGGCGATCCGGCGGACGACGTCGCCTGCCTGACGCTCAATTACGCGTTCTTTTCGCTCCAGAGAAGCGGGCGACTGGAGGGGAGCTTCGCAACACTGTTCACGCGTTTCTGGGATCGCTATCTCGATCGCACCGGCGACCGCGAAATCCTGGAAGTGGCGGCGCCGTACTTGGTTTTTCGCGCGCTGGTGATGGCCAGTCCGGTGTGGTACCCGGCGGTTGCCGGGGACGCGCGCTCGGCATTGTCGCGATTCATGCTGGCGGTGCTGAATACGGACCGCTTCGATCCGGCCGAGGTAAACCGATATTGTGGCGTGTGAGCCGGCATTCGCGGCGTGGGTGACGGGGCTTCCCGCATCGGGGAAATCGACCGTCGCGGCCGCCCTGAAACGTCATCTTGCAGCGCGCGGAATTGAAGCCGCGGTGCTCGAATCGGACGAGTTGCGCCGCATGCTGACGCCTCATCCGACCTACGACGCAAACGAGCGCGATCATTTTTACCGCGCCATGATTCACATCGGCCGGACGCTGGTGGAGCATGGCGTTCCGGTTATTTTCGATGCGACAGCGAATCGCCGGATCTGGCGCGAGCAGGCGCGACGCTCGATTCCGCGCTTCATCGAAGTCTACGCGGAGTGCCCGCTGGAAGTGTGTATGGCTCGCGATCCGAAGGGTATTTATCGCCGCGGCCGCAAGGCCACGGGGACGGTTCCCGGCCTGCATGAGCCCTACGAAGCGCCGGAAAATCCGGACGTGGTGATCGACTGCGAGCATGGCGATCCCGAGGACGCGGCAGCACACATTATTCTCAAACTGGTCGGTGCGGGATTTGTCCCCATCGAAACCGGGTGAGCGTCACCCGCGGATCACTTCCACCGAACAGGCCGCATGCGTGGCGACCGCCTCAGAAACGCTCCCGAGGAGCAGCCGGTCAAGTCCGTGGTGCCCGTGCGAGCCGAGGACAACGACATCGGCTCCCCACTCCGCCGCCTCATTGAGGATGATCGTTTTCGGCGGATCGAGCAGCACGGAAACCGACTCGGAGGTGTTCAGCCCGGCGGCGGTGAGCCGTTCGCGCGCGCGGAGGATCGCGCTTTGCGATCGTTTGATGGCTTCGGCGCGCGACGACTCCAGAACGGCCGTGTCGATGAACGGCGGCTCGAACAGCGCGTAGCCGGTGGGCACCATCAGCTCGACCGCGCTCAACACGCGCACCTCCGATCCGGCCGGCCAGGGCCGTTCGGCGATCGAGCGCGCGGCCCGGTCTGAAAATTCCGACCCGTCGGTGGCGAGAAGAATTCTCCGCGACGGCGCATCGGAACTTCGCGGGCGGACAATTTCCATCGAGCAGGGTGCGCGCCGCAGAATACCCGACACGGTGCTTCCCAGCGCTTCCCGCGAGCCGGCGACGATGAAATTCGCGCCGGTTTCCCGGGCGCGCTGGGGAATGATACTCTTCGGATCGCCGAACAGCACCGTCGCTACCGCTTTTCGGCTGGCAGCGGTCAGCTTCGCCAGCGCCTGATCGGCGACGGCCTTCGCATCACGGCCCGATTGTTGTACGTGCTCGGACGTTTTCCAGAAGCGCGAGGGCTCGACCACCGAGACCACGTCGAACAAAGCGTCCGCGGGCCAGGGGCGGCTTGCGGTTTCATCGAGCGCGCTGCGGCTTTCGTCCGACGAATCGACCGCCAGCAGAATCTTGATCGCCATCATTTCTCCTTGAAGGTATCCATCCGGCAGAGTAGCATTCGGCGGACCGCGAAGATTTCAGCGATTCCACCAATTGGCGACGGTGTCCCGCGGCATGCTGGCGAGAACGTGCTCGGCCATCTGTTTGAGACGCTCAGCGGCCGACTCGGGTCCGGTGTAGCAGTGTCCTTTGGCGGCGCCGTACACGAAAAATCCCTCGTAGTGCGGATTTTCCGTCTTCTTCATCCAGTCCTGAAGTTTGCGAACGCCGTTATTCAGGAAAAAGTTATCCGCGTCGCCGACGTAAATCCGGACTTTATCCTGTAATTTTGGGGCCAGCGCCGGCCAATTCTGTTCCAGATAGTAGTGCAGATCGAAATGAGTTTTCCAGTATTCGGCGACGCGCGGGTTCATCGCCCCGGTTTTCTTGTCCCACAGCGGTTCGAAAAATCCGTCCTCGCCGAGAGGCCCGAAAACGGCGGACCAGATGTCGAGCTGCTCGCCCGAGCGGCCGTGCGTGCCGTTCACCAGCTCGAAACGGTTGCGCTCCTCCGCGGTCTGGCGGATCTGGCCGTTGATCTCGCGGCTATTGATGGTGGGAACCTTGCGCCATTCGAACTGTTTGTAAAATGCGTTCGTGTCGTGATAAACATCGACGCCTTCCACATCCGAAAAATCGACGGAATCGGGACAATAGGACCACGTTCCGCCGAAGAAATCCGGATGAAAAATCTGGAGTGCCAGCGACTCCCATCCGCCGGTGGAACCGCCGTCCAGCAATCGGGCCCACGGCTGGCGGATCACGCGATAGCGCCGCTCAATCTCCGGAATCAGGTCGCGCATGATCGCGTCGCCGTAGGGGCCCACGTTGACCGAGTTGACCGCGTAGGAATCGTCGAAGTAGGGATTGGGATGCTGGAAAGTCACGACGATCATGCGCGGAAAATCGTCGCGCATCCATTGATTCCGGAGATCGGGGTCGCGGCCATCGAAGCGCAGGGGCGCGGCGAGCGAGAAATGGCCCTGATCGTATAGAACGGGATAAGAGATATTTGTTTTATCGTAGTCGCGCGGCAGCAGGACGGTCGCCCCCAGATAGATGGGACGCCCCCAGAAGCGCGTGAGGATCTCGCTTTTAATTTTGAATCGCTTGACGAATTCGGTGTCGGCCGGAACCTGAACCGGCGGGATCACCTGATCGCAGACCAGCCGGATGCGATAACCTTTCGTTGCGTCGAGCGTCAGCCGCTGCGGCGCGCTGTACAGATTTCCAGGCGAAGTGTTCCAGTGCTGGCCTTCCCACTGATCGTCGTGCATCCAGATGACGTGGCCGTCGGAGCGGTGAAACTCGGAATAAACGTTGATGAAACCCTGCACCCAATAATCGCCGGGAGGGATTTCGGAAAGGCTCAC
>JASHWA010000391.1 GCA_030044325.1 Bryobacteraceae bacterium | reverse complement strand
GCGAAGTGGTGGTCGCGATCACCGGTGGAAAACTCGATTTCGGACCCTGGGAGCAGATTTTCTACGGCGAATTCGATGGACGCCGGAAAAAACGCGTATTAGTCAAAATAATCGGCGAATAACTATCTTCCGCCCGATCCCGCGCCGGATTTGGTCTGTTCATCGAGCCAGGTGAAAATATCCGGCACCGACACTACCGCGACCGAGAGGTGGTCCGCGCCCGGATACTCCTTATAAGTCACCGGGGCTTTCAACTCCTTGGCTTTCTCCGCGACCACCCGGCATCCCGGCGCCGGAACCAACGCGTCGCTTTCACCGCAGATCATCAGGACCGGCATCCGGATCCCTTTTTTCATTTGCGCGTCCAGCCCCGGCGCCAACTGCGCGCTGGTCCCCGCGATCGGAATCAGTCCGGCGAAATCCGCGGAATAAGCCATCCCGAGGCGCCACGTTCCGCCGCCGCCCATGGAATGTCCGCCGAGGAAAACCTTCGACGAATCAATGCTATAGCGCTGTTTGACCAGCTCCATCACATCGAGCACGTCCTGTTCCCCGCCCGATTCCTTGGAATACCCGGAGAGCGGCCCGCGCCCGGTCACCGATGCCAGAATATAGCCGTGCTGTTCGGCGAGTTTCGGCCACTCTCCTTTATATGCTTCGATGAAATCCGATTCGTCGCCGCCCGCGCCGTGCAGCAGCACCACCAGCGGATACTTTTTCGACGGCGAGTAACTGGTTGGAACATAAACGCGATAGGGCACCAGCTTCCCGTCAAAACTCGACCGGTAGGCCATGTACAGATCGCCCTTGGCCGTCGCCAGCGGATCGGTTCCTTCCTTTAATGAGTTGGCGAACAGCGTCGCGCGGGTCAGGCCGGCTTCGAAATCCATCGGCTCTTTCAATCCCAACCCCGCTTTCCGCATATCCGTAAAAACGAAGCCAGTCAATCCCTGGAATCCGGGGGCGTAATACGTTTCGTGAGCCTCTTCAATCGCTTGCATCGCCTGGCGAGCCTCGATCGCGGCGGGCGATTTCTGCTCCGGCAGCAGTTCAAGCGTCTTATCGAGCGCACCCAGCCGCTTTCCCAGATCCTTGACCACCACAAACGACCGGTAGTATTCGTACAGCCTGGTACCATTCCCGTCGACCAGCGTCGCCCGAATCGTGTGCAATCCCGGCGGCGCGATCTTCGAGGGATCGAACGCCAGCCCGATCATTTCGCCGGTGCGCCGTCCGCGGACGTCGCCGAGCGTAATCCCCGGCTCGACCGCCGCTTCTTCGGTCCCGTCCGCCTTGATCAGGTCGAGCGTCATCTTATAAGGACCGTTCGCCGCCGCCGGCGCGTCGAGCACGAACATCGCGCGCGCCCTCAACTGCTCGCCCGTCCCGACCACCTTCGCGTTGATCGCGAAATCGAGCGCCGTGGTGAGCTCGGAATCGGGCGTCCACGGAATCCCGTTCATCACGACCATGGCGTGCGTCAGCCCGGGATATCCGGCGGACATTAATTTGTTGATCGGGGCCATATCGCCGCCGTGATTCTTGTACGCCAGCGACGCCGTTCGCGCCGCGAGTCCGGCAAACACGGTATCGGCCTGATTCAACTGGGCCCAAGCCGCGCCGGCGACAGTGAAGAGGGTGAGTAACATTCGAGGCATACCAAGAGAATACACCGAGTGGGACAGGTTTGAGCCTGATGCCCCACACGCGCTATCCCAGCGCCGCGATCACCGCCTCGGTGAACTCGTTCGTCCCCGCCGTCCCTCCGACATCGCGCGTCATGTGACGACGCCCGGCATAGACCTTCTCGATCGCCGATTGCAGGCGCTTTGCCGCCGCGTGCTCATTCAAATGGATCAGCATCAGCACGCTCGACAACATCATCGCGGTCGGATTGGCGACGCCTTTTCCCGCTATATCCGGCGCCGAGCCGTGCACGGCCTCGAACACCGCGTGATGTTCGCCCATGTTCGCGCCCGGAACGACTCCCAATCCTCCCACCAGGCCCGCGGCCAGGTCGGAGACGATGTCGCCATACAGGTTCGGCAACAACAGCAGGTCGAATTGTTCCGGCCGGATTACAAGCTGCATCGCCGCGTTGTCAACGATCAGCTCCGTATATTCGATGTGCGGATAGCGCGCGGCGACCTCCCGGGCGCAGCGCAAAAAAAGACCGTCGGCGAGCTTCATGATGTTCGCCTTGTGAATCGCGGTCACCTTTTTTCGCCCGGCCGATTCGGCGAAACGGAACGCGTATTCGGCGATGCGGATGGACGCCGTTCGCGTGATCACCTTGAGGCTGGTGACCACGTCGCGAACCACTTCATGCTCCAGGCCGGAATACAGGTCCTCCGTGTTCTCGCGAAAAATCACCATGTCGATTTCGACGTCCTGAAAGCGCGTGACCACCCCGGGAAGCGACCGCACGGGGCGCACGTTGGCAAACAGGTCCAAGCGTTTTCTCAGGGCGACGTTCACGCTGGTATACCCTCCGCCGATCGGCGTGGTCACGGGGCCCTTCAAGCCCACGCGCGTGCGATCCAGGCTTTCGATCACGTGCTTGGGCAGCGACTCGCCGGTTTTGAGGATTACGTCGGCATTCAGCTCGGCCGTTTCCCATTCGATTTTGACGCCCGTGGCATCCACGGCTCGACGCGCCGCAGCGGCGACCTCGGGACCGATTCCATCGCCCGGAATCAACGTAACTGGATGTGACATTTTCTTATTGTTGCCGGAAAAGTTCTTAAACCGCTCCCTACGGTCGCGGCTCAGGGCCGGCGCTCAGCCGATGCGAGCCGCGACCGGAGGGAGTGGTCTCAAGAAAGCATCTCCAGCGCCGTGCGCGCGTAGATTTCGGCGCAGTGCGCCAGATTCGCAATCGGAACGAACTCGTTCGGGGTGTGCGATACGGTCAGCAGCCCCGGCCCATAGGCCAGCGCGGGAATCCCGAGCGCGGCGTAGAAGCGCGTTTCAAGCAACCCCGGGCACATCTCGAAGGCGACCGGCCTTCCCGTGACACGCTCGATATTGCGAGCGAGCGCGATCGCGAGCGGATCTTCGCTCGATGTCGCCTCAGCCGCGCCCTCCTGGATCGCCTGCCATTTCGCGCCGTGGCGCCCGATCAAATCGCACAGCCGGATTTTTTCCTGTTCGTAATCCTCTTCCGGATTGATGCGCCGGTCGATGGTGAATGAAAATGTTTCGGGAACGACGTTGAAATTCGACCCGGCTTCCGCGCACCCTCCGAGCATCAGAATGGATCGCCGCGCGGCCGAGGGCGCGATCGCATGCGCCGTTTCGCGAGATTCGACCTCGCGCTTCGTCGCGAGCAGATCATCGAGCAGCGGAATCGCGCGTTCGAACGCGTTTGCGCCTTCAAACTGTCTTCCCACGTGCGCCGCACGGCCGGGGACGGTGACGCGCAGCGTGATCGCGCCGCGATTCGCGTTCCACACCACGCCGCCGGTCGGCTCCGGCGTCAGCATTCCGATCGCATCTACGCCCAGCCAGCCGCGTTCGGCGAGAAATCGCGACCCGCGCGGACCCGCCGTCTCTTCATCGGGAACAAACACGAGTCCGATCCGGCCGTGATCGCCGATCCGATCGCGCACCGCGGCCGCGGCGTAAATCATCATCGCCAGCGCGGCCTTCATATCCGACGATCCGCGCCCGAACAGGTTCGCGGCTTTGACGTGCGGCTGAAACTGATCGGCGCTTTGCGCCGGCACGACATCGTAATGTCCGCTCCAATAGAGCGTGCGCCGGCCGCGGCCGCAGAACGCCTGGATGCATTCGCCGTCTCCGCGAATCTCGAATCCGCCGACGTTGTGCAGTTCTTCAAACAGCAGATCCGCGCACTCGCGATAGCAGTTGCCGGGAGGATTTTCCGTCGGAATCGCGATCAGCCGCTCGGCAAGCGCGACGATCGCGTCCACATCGATGTCAATCGACATCCCGGCCCATGTACATCTCGCTCACCAACGACCGGTAATTTTCGAGCACGCGGCTGCGGCGAATTTTCATGGTCGGCGTGACCTCGCCGCGGTCGATCGTAAAATCCTTGTCGAGAATTTTGAATTTACGGATCTGCTCGAAGGACGGGAGCTGCCGGTTCACATCCTTTACGGCTTTCTCCACCGCTTCGCGCGACTCATCGACGGCTCCGTTCACGGTGAACAGCGCAGTGACATACGGCATGCGGTCGCCGATCAGCAGCACCTGGTTGATGGCGGGCTCGCGCTTGAACAGAACCTCGATGCGCGCGGGATAGATTTTCTTTCCGTTCGA
>JASHWA010000390.1 GCA_030044325.1 Bryobacteraceae bacterium | reverse complement strand
TACTGAGACATAATACGCGCAAGCGCCGGAAACGTGAGGACACGAACCGGAAACGGTCTTTAACCCGCTCCCTACGGCCGCGGCTCGGGGCCGGCGCTCGACCGAATCAGCCCGATGCGAGCCGCGACCAAAGGAAGCGGTCTCAAAACAACGCCCCGTGCGTAAGCGCGGGGTGAAAATCGATGATCACGCGATATACTTGGAGGCGCGGCGGAGGTGCCCGCGTGAGTCGCGAAACAATGTCCCTGGCGATGCTGTGCCTGGTTCTCCCCACGCTCGCGCAAACTCCGCATCCCGATTTCGAAGGCACCTGGAGCTCCGCCACCGCGACCCCGCTGGAACGCCCGGCGCGGCTCAAGGACAAAGCCTTCTTCACTCCGGAAGAAGCCGCGCAATGGGAGCGCCAGCAGGCCGCGCGAAATCAGGATCGGCTCGAAACCAATTCGGGATCCTTCGCCAGCTACAACAACCTGTTCTACGAGCACGGCACCAAGCTATCTAAAAGCCTGCGGACTTCGATCGTCACCGATCCGCCGGATGGGAAAATTCCCGCTCTGACGCCCGCCGCCGCCGCCGAACGCACGCGCCGCATGGACCTGCTGCGTCATCCGGAAAGAGCGCAGGATCTCGGCCTTCAGGACCAATGCATCGTCTTTTCCACCGCGGCGCCGATGCTTCCTTATATCTACAACAGCAATTTTGAGATCATTCAGACCCGCGATGCGGTGATGATCAACATCGAAATGATCCACGACACGCGCGTCATCCGCCTCGATCGGCAATCGCACGTGTCGCCCAACGTGCGGCTGTGGCTGGGCGATTCGGTGGGGCATTGGGAGGGAGCGACGCTGGTGGTCGATACCGCCAATTTCAACGATCATCGCGGCTTTTTCGGCGACGCCGGCGGAATTTTCCCTTACGACGCGAATCTGCACGTGATCGAGCGCTTCAGCCTGCTCGACCCCAACACCATTCAGTATCGCTTCGAGATCGACGACCCCACCGCGTACACGCAGCCGTGGAAAGGCGAACTGACCGTCGCGCGCTCGTCCGGCCGCATTTTCGAATACGCCTGCCATGAAGGCAACTACGCGCTTCCGGACCTGCTGCGAGGCCTTTCCGGCCCGAACGCGCGTTGACTCCTGCGGCCGGCGCCGCACACGACCACCCACGGGGCTCGCCGGGCGATGCGAGCCCCGCGCATTCGCGCTGCTCGTCAATCTGCACCCTTCCGGCCCAGGTACACCACTGCAAGGCGCTCCTTTTCGGCAGCGGTCAGCTTCGGTCCGGGGAGGGTCCAGCCGCGGCCGGCATCGGTCCAGATTTCGGTGAGCGAGCAGCCGCTCGTTTCGCCGCAGCGGAAAACCAGCCGGGCCCGCGCGTCGTCGGTGATCGCGGGCGTGCCGATCGCGAACGCGGCCTGCTTGGAACTTCTGAGATCGACGGCTCCGGTCGAACCGGTCGGGCCGATCTGGTAATTTCCGGCCGGCATCACGCGCCCGTTCATCCGGAACGAAAACGGAACGTTCGCGCCCAGGTAGCTCTGCGCGAATGCCGCGGCGCTCAAGCTCAGCACAGCCGCGGCGGATAACAACGTGCGAATCAGATTGGTTTTCATTTTCCATCTCCTTTTTTCTCAACGCCAGGAACGCAGCGAGGAAATGCACGCGTCGCGCCAACCCCCGGCGGCCCGCAAACATATGCAAATGCGTTCGCGCGCCGGTGTTGGTGAACCCTCCGGTTCACGCCGCGTTATCCGATCGGTTAACGCGCGCTGCTATCCTTCCGTTATGACCGCGGAAAACACGTTGATGCGCGCTTGCAGCGTGCTGTTTCTTTTTCGCGCCCTCGCCGCGGCCGAGGATGAGGGACAGCGCGCCTCGCTTGAAGCGCAGATCCTGCGGCTGATCGGCGACCTGGCGGGAAAAGAACCGACGCGCGGATTCGTGATTCTTGCGAACGGCGCGGCCGAGCTCGCCTCGATCGCGCGCGAGCGGGGCATCGACCCGCGCCAGATCGCGCGCGTCGAACAGGAAGGCGCCATCGAGGGCGCGGTCCCCCTGTACGCCGCGGGCGCGCTCGCCGGAATCCTCAGCGCCGACGTCGAGAGCGGCATTTTATCCGCGATCGCGACGCTCGCCTCCGCTGCGCTTGAAAGCGCGCGGGAGATCGAGACGCTCAAAACGCGCAACGCTCTGCTCTCGGAAGAGCAGACCCAAAACGGAATCGTCGGCGGCGGCGCGGCGATGCGGCGGCTTCTTGAAACCATCGAACGGCTGGCGCCGCAGGATTCGACCGTGCTGATTCTGGGCGAAAGCGGCACCGGAAAGGAAATGGTCGCGCGCGCGCTGCATCGCGGCAGCCGCCGGCGCGATGGGCCGTTCGTCGCGATCAACTGCGCGGCCATCAGCGCGGCGCTGCTCGAAAGCGAGCTGTTCGGCCACGAAAAAGGCGCCTTCACCGGCGCGGTCGAACAGAAAAAGGGAAAACTCGAGCTGGCCAAGGGCGGCACCGTGTTCCTCGACGAAATCGGGGAGCTCGCCCCCGAGCTCCAGGCCAAACTTCTGCGTGTTCTCCAGGAGCGCGAGTTTGAGCGCGTGGGCGGCACCAAGACGCTGAGCCTCGATGTGCGCCTGATCGCGGCGACCAATCGCGATCTCGCCGCCGAAGTCAAGCGCCGCGCGTTTCGTGAAGATCTGTTTCACCGGCTGAACGTGATCGCGCTCAAAACGCCCCCGCTGCGCGAGCGCCGCGAAGATATTCCGGACCTGGCGCGCTATTTTCTGGCTCGCTCCTCGGCGCGCTGCGGCCGCGCCGTCGACGCAATCTCGCCCCAAGCCGAACGCCAGCTCCTCGCGTACCACTGGCCCGGCAACGTTCGCGAGCTCGAAAACGTGATCGAGCGCGCCGTCGTCCTGGGCGCATCCGATGAGATTCAGCCCGAAGATCTGCCCGAATCGGTGCTCGAGTCGGCGCAGCCCGCGGATCTGGCCGGCGCTTACCAGAGCTCGGTTGGCGGCGCCAAGCGCGATTGCATTGTGCGCGCGTGGCGCGAAGCGTCGGGCGATTACAAGGCCGCGGCTGCCGCGCTGGGCCTGCATCCCAACTCCCTGCTGCGCCTGGTGCGGACTCTCGGCCTGCGCGACCTGCTGAAATCCTAGTGTGGCGTTTCCCCCGCCGTGACCGGCAGGCCTGTAGTCGGGCGCGACAGCCCTGCCCGTAAGGGCCGGGGCAAATTGGAGGTGCTCGACAAGACCTTGCCGGCTGAGAAGCCCTGCCCGTAAGGGCGGGGGCAAATTCCCGGCAACGGTAAAGGAACTTTGAAAAAGGGGACAGACTACTCTGTCCCCAGACGCGAACTCTTGCAGCTGCGTGGAGCGGTGGGCGTGGACAGAGCTGCCTGTCCCCTTTTTCAGCAACCCAACGGGCAGGCAGCGACGCCGGCTCTACTGCCGGTCCTGCCGCTCCTCGCGACGGATCAAAAACTGCACCAGCGCGTCGCGCTCGTCCGGATCGATTTTTCCATTTTTGTTTTTGTCGAACGCCGCCAGCAGCATCTTGAGCGACGCCGCGCGCTGCGGTCCCAGCGCTTCCTCGTCCACGCCGTTTTCGAGCATCGAAGCGATGAACTCCGCCCGCGTGCCCCGGCGGAATTCGGCCACATCGGACGGATTTGCCAGCGTCAGCGAAATGAACGCGAAC
>JASHWA010000389.1 GCA_030044325.1 Bryobacteraceae bacterium | reverse complement strand
GGCCGGGAGCAGCCGGTTGACTCAGTTGACGGCTTCGTTCGACGCATCCCCGTCCCGCGTGAGCGTTCAGCGCGGCGTGCTGCAGGGGCGGAACGTACAGGCGCGCTTTACCGGCTTTATCGGTCTTCATGACTGGCGGGCATCGCGGGATTCCGCGGTCTCGGCCGATGGCTACATTCACAATGGCGATCTCGCGGATATCCTCGCGCTGGCGGGCGAAGAGAAGCTTCACGCGGCGGGCACCGTGAACGCAAGTCTCAGCGTGACCGGAAGCGTGAGCCGCCCGACGGGCGCCGCGCGGGTTTCGATTACCGGCGGAAGTGTCCTTCAGACTTCTTTTAATCAGATTCAGGCAAATCTCGATTTCACCGACCAGCAAGCAGTCCTGAAAGAGCTTCAAATTACCGCACCTGCGGGCGAGATCGACGCGAGCGGAACCTACTCGCACGGCCGGATTCAGGCGTCGCTCTCGACAAGCGATCTTGCGCTTCAAAGGCTGGGAGTGGAAGGAACCGCTCGCGCCAGCGGCACTGTAGTCGCGAATCTCGAAAATTCGAGTTTTGTTCTGAAACAGGTCAATTTTCAAATCGACGCGAAGACGCAAAAATACGGCGACCTTACGGCGCAGGCCACCACTACGGGGAGTACCGTCGTGACGCGCGTCGATTCTGATTTCGCGGGATCTCAACTGCGGGCCACGGCCCGGACGCGCCTCGATCCCGATTACCCTACCACGGGCGAGCTTTCCGTCGCGCATCTCGAATTGCAAAAAGCGGTTCCTTCAGCGGCGACGGGAAGTCTTTCGGGTTCCATGAATTTTTCCGGAACAGTGAAAAATCCGGATATCCATGCGAAACTCGCCCTCTCGCGCGCCAGCATTTATGATCAGCCGGTGACTTCGCTTGAGGCTTCGGTGGCTTATTCGCGGGAGTTATTCCATCTCGTATCGCTTCGCGCCCACATGCCTGCGGGGAGTCTTGAAGCGCACGGGACCTTTTCGCATTCGCCGTCGGATCTGCGCAAGGGCAGCGGCGAGATATGGATTTCTACCAATGGAATCGATCTTTCGCGCGTGGCGATCGTCGAAAAACGCGAGCCCGGATTGAGCGGTATTTTTCGGATCAACGGCGACGTGGCCGTGGATGCCGGCGAACACATTCTGCCGGTTCGAGCGAATGTCACGGGAGGGTTGACCAACGTCGCATGGAACGGCGCCGCGCTGGGAAGTCTGGAGTTTAAAAGCGAGACCAACGGAGGCGTGGTCGCCATGTCGATCCATTCCAACCTGGCCAGGAGCTCCGTCAACGGGGATCTCGAAATTTCGCTGCGGGACAACTATCCGGCACAGGGAAAGCTGGATTTCTCCAACCTGACTTTGGCCGCGGTGCGTCCGTTCGTTGCGAGCGTCCCGGCGGACCTGGATGGGCAGGCTGACGGCCAAATCAGCGGAACCGTGGCGCTGACCGATCCCAAAAACGCGCAGGGCGCGGCGCGCATTTCGCGCCTCCAATTGACCGCGCAGAAAAACATCCAGTTCGAAAATCAGGGTCCCATCGTGGTCACGCTCGACCGCTCCGTGCTCCGGGTCGAGAGCGCCCATATCACCGGGCCGTCCAGCGACGTTCAGATTAAAGGAACGGCTGCGCTCAACAAGAGCGGCGCGCTGGATCTGAGCGCACATGCCAGCGTGGACATGAACTTCGTCAAAGTTCTTTATCCGAATGCGTACACGGGAGGGAGCCTCGACGCGTCGGCGGAGGTTCGCGGCGCGTTCTCCCGTCCGGTGGCGAACGGCCAGATCCGGCTCAAGGACGTCTCGCTGCAACTGGCTTCGTGGCCCAATGGGATCAGTAACGCAAACGGAGTGATTCAGCTCAACGGAAACAGCGCGCGGATCACGTCGCTCACGGCGGAATCGGGCGGCGGAAAGATCACCGCGACGGGATTCGCCGGTTACACGGGAACGGCGCTCGATCTCGATCTCACAGCGAAGGCGCGCGGCGTGCGCGTACGATCGTCCGGCGCATCGGTTTCGTTCAATGCGGCCGTCACGCTTTCCGGCACAACCCGGAAAAGCGTGCTGGGCGGGACGGTGACGATCACTCGCGTCGGCTACAGCCAGCAGAGCGATATCGGCTCGATTCTGGCGGCGTATTCGACGCCCCCCGAGGTTCCGGCGGCGCCTACGGGAATTTTGGGAGAGATGCGGCTGAATGTGCGGATTCAGACCGCTCCGGACGTGATTTTTCAGACCAGCCTGGCGCAACAGCTTTCGGCGAGCGCGGATATGACGCTGGAAGGAACGGCGTCGTCTCCGGGGATGGTGGGAGGCGCGAACATCACCGGCGGAACGCTGGTGTTTTTCGGCAACAAGTACACGGTGAATCGCGGCTCGATTTCGTTCTTCAATCCGAATTCGATCGACCCGATGCTGGATGTCGATCTGGAAACCAGGGCGCAGGGCGTGCAGGTGGATATCGGGGTTTCCGGACCGATCGAAGATCTGAAGCTGTCCTACAGCTCCGACCCTCCGCTCACATTCCAGCAGATTGTGGCGCTGCTCGCGGCGGGGACGACGCCGCCCGATCCGAATATCGCGGCGCAACAACCGTATGCGCCGGATCAGACGGCGACCGAGATGGGCGAATCGGCGGTGCTGGGCGCGGCCGTGGCGAATCCCGTGGCATCGCGCCTAGCGCGGGTGTTCGGAGTGAGCCAGTTGAGCGTCGCGCCGACGTTCGTCACCGGTTCGGCGCTGCCGCAGACGCGCATCACGGTGACGCAGCAGATCAATGCCGCGGTTACGTTGACCTTGTCGCAGGATTTAAGTCAGACCAACGCGGAACTGGTGCGCGTCGAGTGGTCGCTCAGTCCGAAATTCTCGGCGGTGATTGCGCGCGACGAAAACGGGATTTTCGGGGTGGATTTTTTCTACCGGCGGCAGTTTAAATAGCCGTGAATGAACGTGGATCGGCTGTAGAGGTTCGTGGTTCGTCGTCGGGTGTGGGTGAACGGCGGAGCTTCCTTTGCCGACGGCGCGCGATGGCTCGCGCGGGTGGTTGATGTTGTTTTACCCGCGCCATTGCTGGCGCGGCTCGTTAATTTTACCCGCGCCATTGCTGGCGCGGCTCGAAAATTTATTGGATCCGGATCCTTTAGCCGAATTTGATATCGGTCGTCGACGCGACCGGCCGCTTGATTTGCGCCGCAACGGCTTGGCAACAGTCATGTACTGCCGGACATCCAATGCACGCAGGCCCGCTCGGCGGCATACTAGTAAGCCCCTATCTGGCCGATCCC
>JASHWA010000388.1 GCA_030044325.1 Bryobacteraceae bacterium | reverse complement strand
CACACCAGCAGCGCCAATCCCGCGCCCACGCCTCCATAGAGCACGTTGTAATTGGAAACGTGCCGCACATACCAGGCAAACCCCAAAGTCGCCAGCAGCCAAAGGACGGTGGCCAGGATCGCGCCTGGAAAAACCTGGCGGAAGGATTGTTTCCGATTCGGGCCGATGTAATAGAGGAGCGCCGTCGCCAGCACGATCGCGGCCACGGCGAAAATGAAGCGAATCGCCTGAAACGCCAGCGCGATCCAGCCGCGCAACTCGCCTCCCTCGTGCAGCAGGCCGAGCCATTGGATCACCGCGCGCTCGCCGCGATGACCGAACACGATCAGCGCGGACGCTCCGAGCACGGGAAGCGCCGCGATGAACACCAGCAGCATCGCGATCCCGCGCTCTTTGACAAAAGGACGGCCGTGCGGGATTCCATACACCGCGTGAAAGCCTTCGAACAGGCTCATCACGCCGCCCGATGCGGCCCACACGGCCAGGATGGAAGCGCCCACCAGCAGCGATTTGGGCCGCTGCCCGTGAACCACGAAAAGCATTCGAACCACGTCTTCCGATCCCGGCGGAACCACGTCGTACAGCAGGCGCGCGATGGTGCGCGAAACGGCTTCGGCCTGCGCCTGCACCAGGATCGAAGCGAGCGTGGTCAAAATCGGGAAAAACGACAGCAGTCCGGAGTATGCCGCGCCTTTGGCGATGCCCAGGCATCCATGCTTGTACAAGCCGATCGAAGCCTCGCGGAGCAGCGGCCAGAATCGCGCCCAATACCCGGGTTGTAAAAGGTACAGCTTGGGTACCGCCGGTGTCATCCGGTATCCTGGTACCTATTGAGAGTAGCGAATCGGACGCTCCTTCTGGCAATCGCCCTCTTCGCGCTGAATTTCTATATCTGCCACGAGCTGTTTTGGATCGAGTACACGCGCCACATGGGTTCAATCGAAGGCGCGTTCATCGGCATCGCGCGATGGGTGACGCATCACTGGAGCGATCTCACGTGGTTTCCGTTGTGGTACGGCGGAGTGCCGTATCAAAACACGTATCCTCCGCTGCTGCACTTGTGCGTAGCCGCCTGCTCGACCCTCACCGGGATCTCGGTCGCGCATGCCTATCATTTCTTGACCGCGCTCGCATATTGCCTGGGACCGGTTGCGGTTTTTGCGCTGGCGATGTACTGCAGCGGATCGCGTTGGACCGCCTTCGCCGCCGGATTGATGTACTCGACGCTGTCGTTTTCGGCCTGGATTCAGCCGGAAATCCGCATCGATCTCGGCAGCGCGCTTTTTCCGCGGCGGTTGCAGACGCTGGTGTATTACGGGGAAGGTCCGCACGTGAGCTCGCTGCTGCTTCTGCCGCTGGCGATCGTGGCGTTCGATCTCGCGATGACGCGCCGGCGTGTTTTGTTTTTCGTTCTCGCGGTAATCGCAGCAGCGGCGATGTTGCTGACCAACTGGTTTGGAACCGTCGCGCTCGCAGTCGCGGTTTTTTGCCTGCTGCTGGCGCGTGCCGGGTCGAAAGAACCGGTCCTGCCGATGACGGCGCGCGTTCTGGCGATCGTCGCGTGTGCGTTTCTGCTGGCGATGCCCCTGGCGCCGCCGTCGACCCTCGCCGCGACGTTTTCCTCAAATTCCACGCTGCGTGGCGAAGCACGGCACATTTACGAAGCGCTGCCCGTGCGCGGCGTGGCGGTCGCGGCCGCCCTCGCGCTGGCGAAACTGGCGGCGCGGCGTCTCCAACCGCGGCTTCAATTCGCGATTTTTTTCGCGGCCGTAATGACAGCGTTCGCCGTCGCGACGCACTGGAACCTGAACATCATCCCGCAGGCCGCGCGTTACCACCTGGAGATGGAAATGGCGCTCGCGCTGCTGATCGCGTTTGCAGCCGCGGCGATCCTGCCGCGCCGCGCAGCGGCCATTGCGCTGGCCGCGCTGGCGATCGCGGTGATTCAACCCGCGCGGCGCGATCGCAATTACGCGCGCAACTTTCTTCTTCGGTCCGCAGACATCACCAAAACCATCGAGTGGCGCAACGCCCGCTGGCTCGACCGCAATTGGAACGGCGATCGCGTGATGCTCTCCGGCTCCAGCCAGTTCTGGCTGACCGCGTTCAGCGACAACCCGCAAATCGGCGGCGGATACGAGCCCGGCGCGCTCGAGCCAGGCCTGGGCATGGCCATGTACGAAATCTATTCCGGCGAAAAGGCGGGTGAGCATGAAGCCGAGTACGCGATTCTGTGGCTGAAAGCCTACGGCGTGCACGCGACCGGAATGAGCGGTCCACGCAGCACCGAATACTTCAAGCCGTTCGTCAATTGGAAAAAGTACGAAGGCGCGCTGCCCGTGCTGTGGCGCGAGGGCGACGACGTCATCTATCGCGTCAGCCCGCCGGCATCGCTTGCGCGCGTCGTTCCGCGGTCCAGCCTCGTCTCGCGCCTTCCCGAGAACGGCGCCGATGTCGCTCCGCTGCGGCCGTGCGTCGCCGCGCTCGACGATCCCTCCATGCCGCGCGCGGATTTCGAATGGACCAGCGCGCACTCCGCCAAAATTCGCGGCACGCTCGCAGCCGGCGAAGTGATTTCCGTCCAGGAAGCGTGGCACAAGGGATGGCGCGCGAACGTCCCGCTCACGCACGACGCGCTGGGCCAGATGGTTCTCGATCCGGGTCGCGCGGGTCCATTTGACATCGATTTGATTTACGACGGCGGGACAGAAACGACCATTGCACGCATCCTGAGCTGCGCGACCGCAATCGGATTAGCGCTGTGGTTACTCCTCGAATTGCGCGGATCGCGCAGCGTTCGCTAGCCGGCTTCTTAAGGACGCGCCATGGTGGCAGCGCGGTCGGCCGGGCGTGAAAAAGCGGCCCTGCAGTGCGGCGAATCGCCTCATGCGCTGCGCTCATGCTGGCCCTCGGCCGCGCGCGTATTGACGATTTTCACTTTCGCGATGCGGTTCCGGTCCATTTCCTGGACGATGAATTTGCGGGATCCATGGGTGACCGACTCGCCTGGCGCCGGAATGTAGCCGAGCTTAAAAAGCATGAAGCCGGCGAGCGTTTCGAATCCGGCGTCGCCAGGCAGCTCGATTCCGTATTGCGATTCGAGATCGAGGATGCTGGTGCTGCCGTCGATTTCGATCACCGCCGCGCCCGCGGCGGGCAGCGGGCGGCGAACGTCGTGCTCGTCGCCGATTTCGCCGAAAATCTGCTCGAGCACGTCTTCAAGCGTAACCAGTCCGGTGATGGTGCCGAATTCGTCCACCACCAGCGCGAGATGCGTATGGTGCTCCCGGAATTCGTCGATGAGCTGGTTGAGCGGCTTGGTTTCCGGCACCACCAGCGGATCGCGCAGATAGCGGCGCACGCGGAAGGGTCGCGCGGGCTGGCGCCGGTCGGCCGCGGCTTTGCGCTCCTGCCACGCAGTCATCAGATCCTTGAAGTGCAGAATGCCGACGATATTTTCGGGCGCGCCCTGATACACCGGCAGGCGCGAATACTGGTGCTCGACTGCCGTACGCAGCAGCTCATCGAGCGTCGCGTCCACGGAAACGCGCACGATATCGATGCGCGGCGTCATGATTTCGCGCGTGTTGACGTCTCCCAGCTCCAGAAGTTTCTGGATCGCGTCTTCTTCAAAGTCGCGCAGATGGCCTTCGCGGCGGCTGGATTCGACGATGAACTTCAACTCTTCGGCGGAATGGCCGCCCGCCGGGTGTTCGCGATGCAGGCCCACCGCGCGGCTGAGCGCGCCCGCTGTCCGCTCGATCACGTACACGAACGGCGCGGATATCTTGAGGAAAGCGAGCAGTGCGGGAGCCACCAGAAGCGCGAGCTGATCGGCCTTTTCGATGGCCAGATTCTTCGGCACCACCTCCCCGATCACCACGTGAAAAAAACTGATCAGCAGAAACGCAAACGCCAGCGCGGCTCCGTGCAGCATCGCCTCGCCGCGCGGAGAAAGGCTGGGATGGAACAGCCGGATGGTTATCTGATACAGCGTGTCTTCGCCCGCCCAGCCCAATCCCAGGCTGGCGAGCGTGACGCCGACCTGCGTGACGCTCAGCAATCGCGCCGGATTGGCGAGCAATCCCAGCGCGGCCCGCGCAGCCCCGCTTCCTTCTTCGGCGAGCTGCCGCAGCCGCGAACGGCGGACCGAGACGAGTGCCACCTCCGCAGCGGCGAAAAAGCCGTTCACCGCGACGATCGAAAACAGGAGAATGAGACGCAGCGCCATTCGTTACAATCGGGGTTCAATGTTATTTTCAACGCCCATCCTCCGGGCGATCAATCTGAGCATAGCGGTTTTGGTCGTCGCGCTCGCCTCGGCGGCGTTTTGGTACGCGTGGCGCCCGCTTCCTCAGACCTCGGGCGAAATCGTGGCGCCCATCTCCGCCGCGGCGACCATTGCGCGCGACGCGCTCGGCGTTCCGCACGTTCAGGCCGCGA
This sequence comes from Bryobacteraceae bacterium, assembly GCA_030044325.1. GTDB lineage: Bacteria > Acidobacteriota > Terriglobia > Bryobacterales > Bryobacteraceae > Palsa-187. The sequence continues at coordinate 427 of JASHWA010000388.1, read as the reverse complement.
CATGGGAAGACGCGATTTTTCTGCAAGGTTACGTCACTGCCGAAGATCGGATGTGGCAGATGGATGCGCTGCGGCGGCTCGCCGCGGGAGAACTGGCCGAGGTGGTGGGCCGGCCTGCGCTCGCCTCCGATGAAGAACATCGCCGGCTGCGCCTGGAACGCATCGCGGAGGAAGACGAGAAAGCGCTCGCGCCGGGCGATCGCGCGGTGCTCGACGCGTATGCGCGTGGAGTGAATTTTTACCTGGAGACGCATCGCGCGAGGCTCCCGCTCGAATTTACGCTGCTCAATTATTCGCCGCGGCCGTGGCTGCGAAAGGACTCGATTCTCGCGGCCCTCGAGATGTATCGCACGCTCACGACGAGCTGGCGCCACGAGATCGAAAAGTTGCACATGCTCGAAAGAGGCGATCGCGCCAAGGTCGCTTA
>JASHWA010000387.1 GCA_030044325.1 Bryobacteraceae bacterium | reverse complement strand
CTGGTGGCGGGGCAGATCGCGCTCTGTTTCCTTCTGCTCACCGCCGCCGGATTGTTCGTGCGCAGTTCGCTGCGCGCCGCGCAAGTCGAACCCGGATTTCGCATCGATCACGAGCTCATCGCCGAGCTCGATCCCAGCCTGGCCGGCTACAACGAAACCCGGGGGCGCGAATTTTACCGCGCGCTGCTCACGCGCCTCCGCGCCACGCCCGGGGTTCGCTCTGCGGGCCTGGCGGCGACGGTTCCATTCGGCGCGATGAGCCTCGGAAACGCGATCCGCCGTGCCGATGCGCCGCCGTCGACGCAGCCGCTCAACTGCCGCACGAACATCGTCAGCGACGGTTATTTCTCCACGTTCGCGATCCCCATGATGCGCGGACGCGAATTCCGCGAAAACGAGCCTAATGCCGTCGCCATCATCGACGAAATGGCCGCGCTCCGCCTGTTTCCCGCAGGCGACGCTCTGGGATCGCGCATCCGCATTTCCGACAAAACGCCGCCCCAGGACATAGAGATCGTCGGAATCGCGGGAAATGTCGAGGAAGACGTGATCGGCGAAGCGCGCCCGCATTTGTATCTGCCGTTCGGGCGCGAATTTCAAAGCGACATGAACGTTCACCTGGACGCGGACAGAAGCGCGATCGACGCGATCCGCTCTGAAATTCGCGCAGAGGACGCCGCGGTTCCCCTGCTTGCGCTCACCACCATCCGCGATCATGTTTACGGCAGCTTCGATTTCTGGATCGTGCGCACGGCAGCCGCGATGTTCGTCGTTTTCGGAATCACCGCGCTGATTCTGGCCGCAACGGGATTGTACGGCGTGCGCGCTTACACCGTGGCGCGGCGGACGCGCGAGATCGGAATTCGCATCGCGCTTGGAGCGCGGCCCGCCGATGCGCGGCGATTGATCCTGGTGGAAGGTCTCCGGCTCACGCTGATCGGCGCGGCAATCGGGCTGGTGCTTTCCATCGGCGCGGGAGAGCTGCTCGGATCGGCTCTTTATAAGGTGAGCGGGCTCGACCCGCTGGTGCTCGCTTCCGCCGCGGCCGTCCTCATTCTGGTTTCGACCTTCGCCTGCTGGATTCCCGCTCTTCGAGCCTCGCGCGTGGACCCGATGGTCGCGCTTCGCAGCGAGTGATTTTCTCCCGTCTTCTCAGCACGTTATCGATTTGCGCCGTGCGCGGCAGCGAAGTAGCGTGCGATCCATCAGGCGTGTTGGCGTCTCGCGCTCCGTTCGCTTCTAAAATCGCCCGGCGCGGCGATTCTCGCGATCCTTTCCCTCGCCGGCGGCCTCGGTCTGACCGCCGCGCTGTGGGGGGTCGCCGACGCGATCGTGTTCCGTCCGCTGCCGGTCGCGGAGCCTCAAGAAATCGTTCGCGTATTCACGGCCTCGGCATCGCAGCCGTTCGGCTTCAGCTCGTTTCCCGATTTCGATGACCTGCGCGCAGCCGTCGAAACCTCAAGAATCGTCGCGCAGAGCCAGATCCTGGTTGCCGTGGCGATGGACCGCGGCGCGCCCGCGCAGGTTCGCATGGGACTGGCCGTCACGCCCGATTATTTCGACGTGCTCGGCGTCCATCCGGCGCTGGGCCGCACGTTTCGCCACGAGGAAGCGCGCGACTCCGTCGTCGTCCTCGCGCAGGCGTTCTGGCGAGCGCATCCCTCCCCCCTCGGAAGCCGCATTCTGCTGGGCGGAACGCCGTTCACCATAGTCGGCGTCGCGCCCGAAAATTTCACCCTCGACCGTTTCGCGCAGGAAGATTTCTACGTTCCCATCCGCGTTTATGAAGCCGGCCTGTTGCCTTCGACCGGCAAGCCGATCGAGGATCGTTCGCGCCGCTATCTGAGCCTGTACGCACGACTGCGCGCGCACGCGACGATCGAGCAGGCCCGCGCTGAAATCGCCGCGATCGGCGCGCGCCTGGCCGCGCAGCACCCCGCTACGAGTCGCGGACGCCGTATGGTCACCCTCACCGAGATCGCCGCGCGTCTCGATTCGGATCGAAGCATGGCGACGCTTGCCGCGCTGCTCATCGCGATTGCCGCGCTGGTTGCGACGGTCGCCTGCGCCAATGCCGCCGCGCTGGTGGCCATGCGCGCGCAGGCGCGAGCCGCCGATACCGCGCTCAAAATCGCCCTGGGCGCGACCCGCCGCATACTGCTCGCCGAAAACCTGGCGCAAGGCGCGGCCATTTCATCGCTCGCAGCGGTCGCCGGATTCGCTTTCGCGTGGGCCGCGATGCGCCTGGCTCAACATGCGGCCACGCTTCCGAGCGATCTTCCCTTCGCGATCGCGGTCCGCGCGGACGGCCGCACGGCGCTGGTGATCGTGGCCGCAGCCGCAATCGCGACGCTCATTTTCGGTATGATTCCGGCGCTCACCGCGAAGAAAAAGCGCACCCGCGGCCGCGACGTGCTGGTCGCCGCGGAGATCGCGCTCGCTGCAGCGCTCGCGATCCTGGCATTCTCGCTCGCCCGCACGGTTGCCGCGGTTTCACACATGAATCCCGGCTTCCGGACCGATCACGTGCTCACCCTTGCGCTCGATCCCGCTCAGGCC
>JASHWA010000386.1 GCA_030044325.1 Bryobacteraceae bacterium | reverse complement strand
TCTTCCTCGAGCGCATCGCCCGTCGCCGCGAACGCGCGCGCCCGCGACCCTCCGCAAATCGCGTGATATTCGCAATACCCGCACCGTCCTCTGAACTCGGTGGGATCGTGCAGCTTGCCGAAAATTTCGGAGTGGCGATACACATCGGCAATGTGATCGGTGCGCACGTTTCCGGCCGTCAGCGGAAGAAATCCCGCCGGACAGATGTCGCCGGTGTTCGAAACGAACACGATTCCGTGCCCGTCGCGAATGCCGAAGCTGCGGTATGCGCCGCTGCGCTTGATCTGCTCGCCGGTCATGCCTTCGCCGCGCATCTTTTCAAGCGCGTAGCGGCGATAATGCGGAGCTTCCGTGGTCGCGACGATGAACGGCGCCTTCCGCGCCGTTTCATAGATCCAGTGCATCAGCTCGCGCGTCTCCTTGTCGTGCAGCGGCTCGAGCACTTTTCCGCGGCCCACCGAAATCAGGAAGAACAGGCTCCAGCGCGCGATGTCAAACTGCTTGAGGAGTTCGTACACCCCGGGAACGTCGCTCGCGGTCTCCGCCGATGCGAGCGTGTTCACCTGCACCGGCATTTCCAATTCCTTCGCCCATTGAAGCGCCAGCATCGTGCGCGCGAACGTCCCCGGCACACCGCGGATCGAATCGTGTTTTTCCGGAGTCGAGCCATCCAGACTCAGGCCCAGCGCGTCGACGCCGTGCGCCTGTAGCCGCAGCAGTACGTCACGCGTCAGCATGGCCGTCGCCGCCGGTGTGATCGAAACGCCGATCCCCAGCCGGCGCGCTTCTTCGATCAGCAGAAACAGGTCGGGTCGATTCAGAGGATCGCCTCCGGTGAGAATCAGCTGTGGGTAGGGCTCGCCGAATTCGGGAATCTGGTGAAGAAACGCGACGCTTTCATCGAAGGTGAGCTCGTTGGGATGCGGATTGGGCATCGCCGTGGCGCGGCAGTGGCGGCAGGCGAGCGCGCAGGATTGCGTCATTTCCCAATAGATGTTCAGCGGCGTCTGCGCGTAATCGCGCGGCACACGATGCGAAGATCCTGCAATATGAGTGAGTTGCGGCATTGCGCCCTGGAAAAATGCAGGTCGATGGCCAACCTTCCGCGCACCTGATGCGGGCATTTCGGAGATTTCCTCCATCCCGGCCTCCGGCTTTTGGCCGATTCATGCCTGTGAGCTGGATTCTGGCGTGGTTTCTCTCTCAAGATCCCCAGGCGGTGCGCGCAGCGATGCAGGCGTCGCTCGATCAGCAGCGCGCGTCCGTGCAAAAACAGGCGCAAGCGGTGGGGGCTTCGATTCCGTGGACCGCGCCGCCGCCCGCGCTTCCCTTCGCCGAGTGCGACCCCATCCCGCAGCCGGAGCTTTCGAAAATGATCGACGAAGCTACGGCGAAAACGGGAGTGGATAAGTCGCTGGTGAAGGAGGTCGCGCGCCAGGAGTCGGGATTCCGCCCTTGCGCGGTGTCAGTCAAAGGCGCGCAGGGATTGATGCAGCTGATGCCGGAAACTCAGGCGCAATTCGCGGTCAGCGATCCGTTCGACCCGAAGCAAAACCTGGAAGCCGGGACCAGATTGTTGAAACAACTGCTCGATCGCTACAACGGCGACGTCGAAAAAGCGCTGGGCGCCTACAACGCCGGCGCAGGCCGCGTGGATCAGGCCGGCGGAGTTCCCGCCATCCCCGAAACCCAGCAGTACGTCTTGAGCATCCTCGCGCGCTTTCTGCATTAGGACATGGGTCCCCGCGCTATCGCTGCCGCAGCACGGAAATGATATCGTCCGCCGTGATCACGCCCGACAATTTTCCGTCATCGCCCACCACCGGCAGCGCCAGCAGATTATATTTGTCGAACAGCTCCGTCACGCGGTCCTGGCTTTCGTTCACCGGCGCTGAAATCAGCGTCTCGGCGGCAAGATCCTTGAGCGGAGTCGCGCCTTCGTGCAAAAACATCCGCGCCAGCGGAACCGACGCCTTCAAATGATCCTCCGCGTCGATCAGGAACAGCGTGTTGAGGCTTTCGAGCAGCTCTTCCTGCTTCTTTAACGCCTCGAGCGCATCGGCGACCGTCGCATTCTCGGGCAGCGCCACGTATTCCGTGTTCATCATTCCACCTGCGGTGTCTTCCTCGAATTCGAGCAGCTCCTCGACCTCGGATTTGGGCTCATGTTCCATCTCCCCGAGGATCTCCTCGCTCTTTGCCTCTTCGAGCCCGGCCAGAACGTCGGCGGCTTCGTCCGGGGCCATCTCTTCCACGATGTCGGCGGCTTTCTCGGCTTCGAGCGATTCGAGAATGCTCGCCTGGATGGTGGGCTCGACTTCGGAAAGCGCGTCGGCCGCCACTTCGCTGTCGATATTCTCGAAAATCGCCTCGCGATCCTGCGGGCTGAGATCTTCGACGATGTCGGCCAAGTCGGCCGGGTGCATGTCTTCGAGCAGGCGGTTGGAAATGTTCAGCCGCAGGCGGCGCTGCGGGTCCGGCTCGAGGATGTTACAGAACTCCCAGCGGATGGAATGCGGCGCGATCCGCACCTGCAGCTTGCGGATCCAGCGCGGAGGCAAAATCCCCTTCAAAACGCGCCGGAAAATGCTCCGAATCCCGATATCCACTTCCAGGACCCAGAGCTGATCTCCGCCCGCCTCGCGCCGGAATTCGAACGTCACATCATTGACCCGGACCACTTTATGCCCCTGCGCGTCGATGATCTGCTGGTCGAGCAGGTCGCGGTTCATGCGCAGCATGTACTCGTCGGAGTGATACGGGGTGAGATTTTCGTCCCGCAGACGGATGCCTTGGAGCGAAATCGAAGCGATCTGATCGTAGCGGATGGTCAGCCAGCTCCCGCCGTTGCCCACCAGGTAACGGTCGATGCGGGCCGCATCGATCAGCGGAACCAGGGCGGCTTCTTTGACCAGACCGATCTCGCGCCCCTTAAGGTCGTAAACCTTGAGGCCCAGCAGTTCGGTGAGATACAGGATCTCCTGCTCCGGTCTGAGTTCGGGCATCTGGAACCCATATGTGGACGTGCGCCCAGAACTCAAATATGACTCATGGCACCTGAACTTGGCAAGCTTTTTTTGGGGCGTCACCATACTTGACGCGCCGAATGGAGAGGGTTCGACCCGGCAGGTCCGGAAAAAGTGTACAGACCGCCTTTTTCGCCCCGGCGGCGGCCTGAATTCAAGCG